>CAYSIU010000056.1:0-1505 GCA_964431095.1 uncultured Chitinophaga sp.
CTTTGTGTGGTATTCCCTGTTCCGGGTAGATGGGAGACGAAAAAATTGCTTGGGCAAGGTTCAGGGCCGCTGCGAATCCACTGGCCAGGTCCCTCGTCCGGCTGTAGAGGTGTGGCTGGAATATCACGGTGCATTTTTTTTGCCTGAACAAATCCCTTGCACCACTGATCAGGGCCCTTAGTTCCTCCGGGTGATGCGCATAATCATCAATGAAAACAAAATGTTCATTCCTGATGATGTATTCGAACCTTCTTTTCACTCCCTGGAAGCTGCCCACCCCCATTTTGATCTTATTGTTATCTATATCCAAAGAACTGGCTACGGCTACCGCCGCAACTGCGTTTTCAATATTGTGCCTGCCCCCCATGTTCAGTCTCACATTTTCAAGCAGTTTATTTTTCATCTTCACATCAAACTCATAACTGCCATTAATCACCCGGATATTGGTCGCGTATACATCCGCATTTTTATCCATCAAGCTGTACGTAACAGACTGACCCTTTTTTAATTCTTTTCCTCTCTTCACTTCCGATCGTATGATCAAAAGCCCTCCGGGTCTTACCCTGTTGCTGAAATCAACAAAAGCCTGCTCCATCGCTTCTGCTGTACCATAGATATCCAGGTGGTCGGGATCCATCGCCGTGATGACAGCTATGTCCGGGCTTAATTTCAAAAAACTACGATCATATTCATCCGCCTCCGCCACACAAACGTTTCGCTCGCTGCTCCAGAAATTGGTTCCATAATTCACCGAAACCCCTCCCAGGAAAGCGTTGCAGCCAAAACCGCTGTCCCGCAACAAATGAGCGACCAGGGTGGTAATGGTGGTTTTGCCATGCGTACCCGCGATGCATATATTAAAAGAACTTTCCGTTATCCATTGCAACACATCACTTCGCTTTACCATTTTATACCCATTCTCCCGGTAATACTGCCATTCTTTATGATCAGGTGGAATCGCCGGGGTATACACGACGAGATCCACGTCTTTGGGGATCTGGTTCACATTCTCTTCGTAGTGAATATCGATCCCACTCGTCTCCAGGTCCTTTGTGATCGCCGTTTCTGTTTTGTCATAGCCGCTTACTTTTACTCCTTTCTCGTGAAAAAACTTTGCAATAGCACTCATTCCTATTCCACCAATCCCGATAAAATACACAGCCCTTATCCCACTTTCTCTCCCGTAAAAGGAGAATCGTTCATTTATCTTTTTGCTGTCCGGCATTCATCTTCCATTTTTTTAATCCTGTTCAGGCAGCCCCCCGAAGGGGGTTTTTCATAAGGACAGTATTGGCTTGTACATTCAGGGGCTTACGAAAGCTTCTTTCTGCTCTTAAATACTTTTCGGCACGGCCTCACCCTTCCGTCCCTCTCCAAGAGGAGAGGGAAACTATACCACTCGTCTTTTACATACTTTTTAAAACTTCGTCTGCTATTTTCATATCAGCACGCCTCACCCTTCCGTCCCTCTCCAAGAGGAGAGGGAAACTATACCACTCGTCTTT
>CAYSIU010000056.1:1605-10443 GCA_964431095.1 uncultured Chitinophaga sp.
GCCTCACCCTTCCGTCCCTCTCCAAGAGGAGAGGGAAACTATACCACTCGTCTTTCATATGTTCTTTAACACTTCGTCTGCTATTTTCATATCAGCACTGCCTCACCCTTCCGTCCCTCTCTCCCGAGAGAGGGAAACTATTCCCTTCGTCTTTTATATACTTTTTAAAACTTCGTCTGCTATTTTCATATCGGCACTGCCTCACCCTTCCGTCCCTCTCCAAGAGGAGAGGGAAACTATTCCCCTCGTCTTTTACATACTTTTTAAAACTTCGTCTGCTATTTTCATATCAGCATCCCCTCACCCTTCCGTCCCTCTCCCCGGGAGAGGGAAACTATTCCCTTCGTCTTTATATACTTTTTAAAACTTCATCTGCTATTTTCATATCGGCGTCTTTAATTGCCAATCCCGCGATGTTTTTTTTCAGCTCTTCCTGCTCTGGTTTATCTTTCAATAGTTCAATTGCCATCGGAACCAGTTTTTCGCTTGCCTCACTGTCCTTCACCAGCAATGCCGCTTTTTTATTCACCAGGTGCAGCGCATTCACGGTCTGGTGATCTTCGGCTGCAAAAGGATAGGGCACGAACAAAACGGGTTTTTTTAGAACACATAATTCGGCAACCGTCATCGCTCCCGAACGTGCCACTACAATATCTGAAGCAGCATATGCGTATTCCATTTGCGCAATAAAATCATTTACCCATACGCCCTCCCGTCCTTTTACTCTTTCCTTTACTTTTTCTGAATAAGGTTTCCCTGTCTGCCAGATCAGCTGCAACCCTGCCCTCAGCAGTTTCTCCAAGCCAAGATCGATGGCTTCATTAATGGACTTCGCACCAAGACTGCCCCCGATTACCAGGATCGTTTTCTTCGATTCATCCATTGAAAAGAACCTGATCCCTTCGCTGCGGGTTATCGTTGAAAAGGCGATCGAAGCCCTCACCGGATTGCCGGTCATAATGATCTTGTCGCCGGGGAAAAACCTTTCCATCCCATCGGTACCGGTGAAGATCTTTGTCGCTTTTCCGGCCAGCATCCTGTTAGCCCGGCCGGCAAAAGAATTCGACTCGTGAATAAATGTCCTGATCCCTTTTGCCTGCGCCAGTCGCAGTACGGGGTAACTTGAATATCCACCCACCCCGATCGCGGCATCCGGCTTGAATTTTTTAAAGACCCGTCGCACCTGCCAGAAACTTTTCAGCAACTTGAATGGCAACCCGATATTTTTTATCAAAGAGCTCCTGTTAAATCCTGCTATAGTCAGGCCTTCTATTGCAAATCCCGCCTGTGGCACTTTTTCCATTTCCATTCTTCCCTTTGCCCCGACAAATAATATTTCGATGCCCGCATCTTTCTTTTTCAGGGCCTGGGCAATGGCTATCGCCGGGAAAATATGTCCGCCTGTTCCACCACCCGCTATTATTATTCGTTTACTCACTTTATTTAGTCAATCGTCAATTTGCTCCAATACTCAGCTTATGACATGCTCTCAGAAAATCTTAAATAATCGTTTCCATTCGCTTTTCATTATTCACGATCTTTCCTTCCTGCTCAACATTCCTCGCCACACTTAAAATGATACCGATGGCCAGGCAGGTGAAAATGAAACTCGTACCTCCCATGCTCACCAACGGAAGAGTCACACCCGTTACCGGAAACAAGTTCACCGTTACGGCCATGTTGGCCAATGCCTGTATAGCCAGTGTAAAACTCAGTCCCAACGCAAGGAAGGCCCCGAACGCATAAGGGCATCGTTTATAGATCCGGATGCAGCGGTACAGGAATACCAGGTAAATGAACATGATGAATGCACCGCCTACCAACCCGTATTCTTCAATGATGATTGCATAGATGAAATCATTATACGCCTGTGGCAAATAGTCCCGGGTCGTACTGTTACCGGGACCCACTCCCAATACACCGCCTTTCGAGATAGCAATTTTGGCCTGGTTTACCTGGTAAACATCATTATCAGCATCATCCTTGCTCCCATAAATAAAACCTTCCACCCGGCTGATCCAGGTATCCACTCTCCCGGTCAGGCTGGAGACTGACCCTTTGATAGTGGTTGTTTCATTTTTTGTTTTTCCATGGCGGATCACGGCTGCACCGACCAGTATCAGCAGGGGTATCAGCATAATGCCGATCGTCATAAAAATATGCCGGGTGCTGACCCTCCCAATAAATAATAACAACAGGCAACTGGCACCTAGTAGCAGGGCGGTGGAAAGATTGGCCGGCGCTATCAGGGCACAGGTTATGACCACGGGAATAATGACAGGCAGAAATCCTTTCCTCAAATCTTTGATGACATCCTGTTTCTTACTTAACAGGCGGGCGAGGAACATGAACAGGGCCAGCCGGGCAAAATCGGATGTCTGCATGGTCATATTGATCAAAGGCAGTCTGATCCAGCGGCTGCCCTCATTCATAGAAACACCAAAGAATAAGGTATAGGCAAGAAGCGGCAGCGAAATAAGAAATGCGATCCATGCCGCTTTGGAATAAAATGTATAATTAACCAGGTGCGCAAAATAAATGACCATGATACCCGCCAGGATGAAAGCGATCTGTTTGAACAGGTAGATCTCAGTATTGCCCCGATAATTTTTATACGCCAGTGAACCGGTAGCACTGTATACCGCAAGCAATGAAACCAGCGTTAACAATATTACCAGGGCCCAGATTACTTTGTCGCCCTTCGTTTTATTGAGAAGGTTATTGGCATTGAAAGCATTCTTCCACCTGTCACGATAACTGCTGATTCCTCCCCCTGTAAGGTCGGTGATCATCCGTTCATTTCTTCGTATGTCATTGGTCAGGTCCATGGATCTTTATAATTCTTTCACTGCTTTTTTAAATTGGTTGCCCCTGTCTTCATAATTTTTGAACAAATCAAAGCTGGCACAGGCGGGGCTCAGCAAAACCACATCGCCTTTGGCGGAGAAATGAAATGCGGCATGCACGGCTTCCGCGGCTCTGGTCGTATTCACAATGGTGCCTACCATCTTTCCAAACGCTTCATGGATCTTCCGGTTATCGACGCCCAGGCAAATAATGGCTTTCACTTTTTCCCTGACCAGCCCGGCGATTAATGAGTAATCATTTCCTTTATCAACACCCCCGAGGATCAGGATGGTGGGTTTTGTCATGCTCTCCAGTGCATACCAGGTCGAATTCACATTGGTGGCTTTGCTGTCGTTGATAAATTCCACTCCGCGTACTGTTGACACGTACTCCATGCGGTGTTCAAGGCTCTGGAAGGTCTGCACAGCTTCCCGGATCTTATCCTTCCGGATATCCAGCAAAGCGGCTGCTACGCAGGCCGCCATTGTGTTGTAGTGATTGTGTTTCCCTTTCAAGGCAAAATCAAAAACACTCATTGTGCTGAAATCCTGACCGGTCCGGATATACATATCCCCGTCTTTGATGAAAGCTCCATTGGGTAGTTCTTTTTTCATACTAATTGGCAGTTGGTTTGATCGAATTTGGAAGCCGATCATTGTCGGCTGATTTAGATATTTCATAGTTACTTCATCATCTGCGCAGTAAATGAAATGATCATTTGCCTGCTGGTTCATGGCTATACGGAATTTGCTCCGTATATAATTTTCAAATTGGTCATCGTAACGATCCAGGTGATCCTTTGTGATATTGGTCAGGATCGCAATGTCCGGTCTGAAATTTTTTATATCATCCAGTTGAAAACTGCTGATCTCCGCCACATACAGGGGGCGGCGATCTTTCGCCACCTGTCGGGCAAATGAAACCCCGATATTTCCTACCATGGCGCAATCCAAACCTCCCTTCCTGCAGATGTGATGAGTCAACGCAGTGGTGGTGGTCTTGCCATTACTGCCGGTTACGGCCACGATCCTGCTGCTGCCTTTGAACCGGTAGGCCAGTTCCACTTCACTGATGACTGGAATCCCTTTCGCCCTGATTTTTTTAATGATCTCTTTTTTCTCAGGTATACCCGGGCTTTTCATCACTTCCGCAGCTTCCAGGATCTTTGTTTCAGAATGCTGCCCTTCCTCGAATTCAATACCCGCTTCCAGTAACTCGTTACGATACTCATTCCTCAAAGAGCTTTCGTCGGAAACAAATACGTCATATCCCTGTTGTTTCGCCAGCAGTGCCGCACCTACACCGCTTTCAGCAGCACCCAGTATGACGAACCTTTTACCCATAGACCTCGTTCCCTCCTCCTTCGGTGAAGCCGGAGGGAGCTTTGTACGGAAGATGGTTCTTCACAAGCATTAGTTCTTTTTACAACTGCACCACAATTCGATTGGATCAGACGATCAGTTTTCTACAGGATGGGGATCACGGGTTTTTCAGTAATATTTTCTCCAAGCAATCAGTTCTTTGTTCTTACCTCATCTTCAGGGTCACCACGCTCAGCACTACCATCAGCACCGTTACGATCCAGAACCGGGTCACGATCTTTACTTCATGATATCCTTTTACCTGGTAATGGTGATGAAGCGGCGCTTTCAGGAATACCCTTCTGCCTGCTCCGAATTTGCGCCGGGTATATTTGAAATAACCGATCTGCATCATCACACTCAGCGATTCCACAAAAAAGATTCCGCAGAAGATCGGTATCAGTAATTCTTTGCGCACGATAATGGCCAACGATGCAATGATCCCCCCGAGTGTCAAACTGCCGGTATCCCCCATGAAGATCTGCGCGGGGTAAGAGTTATACCACAAAAAACCGATACAGGCCCCGATCATCGCAGCAATGAAAATGGACAGCTCGCCTAGGTCCGGGATGTACATGATGTTGAGATAGTCGGCAAACACAAGGTTACCGCTGGCATAAGCGAATATTCCCAGCAGGGACCCGATAATGGCCGATGTTCCGGTCGCCAGGCCATCCAGTCCATCGGTGAGGTTGGCGCCATTCGATACCGCCGTGATAATGAATATCACGATCAGTATATACAGCACCCAGGTATATTTCCTCCACGAGGATGGCAATAGTTTTGAATAATTGAACTCATGATTTTTTACAAATGGGATGGTGGTCAGCACTGTCTTTGCTTCCGTGAAATATTTTCTTTTCCCGTTGATATCTTTTGAAAAAACACTCGAATCCGTGGGTGGGATCTTGCCTACGTATTCTCTCCAGATCTTCACGCCACTATTGAAATAAAGGGTGGCCCCCACGATGATCCCCAATCCTACCTGTCCCAAAATCTTGAACCAGCCTGCCAAACCATCCTTGCTGGTCTTTTTGTGCACCTCCCCCTTTTGCTCTGCCATCCTTTTACCTTTCAACTTGAGGTAATCATCAATGAAACCGATCAGTCCCAGCCACACGGTACTGATGAGCATCAGTTGTACATATACCTGGGTCAGATCAGCGAATAACAGTGTCGGGATAAGAATGGCCATGATGATAATGATACCTCCCATTGTGGGTGTGCCTCTTTTACTCACCTCACCCGCCAGTCCCTCTTCCCGGATACTTTCACTGATCTGTTTTTTCTTGAGAAAACCTATCAGTCTCTTTCCGAAAAAAGCAGTGATGAACAATGACAATAGCATTGCCAGCAACACCCGGAAAGTGATGAATTCAAACAAACGGCTCCCCGGGAATTTTATTCCTTCACGACTCAACCAATTAAAGAAATGATATAGCATGTTGCTGCTGGTTGCTGGTTTAGATTACTTAACTCTTCCCCTCTTACCTACCCCCACTCACATTCATCTTCTCATCGATCCATCAATTCAAACATTTCCAGTACAATCTCTTTATCATCAAAATGATTTCTTACTCCTTTTATCTCCTGGTATTTCTCATGTCCTTTTCCCGCTATCAGTATTATGTCTTCCCGCTTTGCAAGATTTATCGCCGTTTTTATGGCTTCCTTTCTGTCAACGATCGGGATATATTTTCTTTTGTATCCCGCGGCCAGCCCCTGTTCCATGTCCCTGATGATCTGTGCCGGGTCTTCACTCCGGGGATTATCGCTGGTGAAGATCACCTGGTCACTGTGCTCACAGGCCACTTCTGCCATCACCGGTCTCTTGGTTTTATCTCTATCGCCCCCGCATCCTACCACCGTAATCACCTGTTCAAATCCTTTTTTTAATTTTTTTATAGTCATGAGCACATTCAGTAAAGCGTCAGGCGTATGAGCATAATCCACGATCACCATCAATTTGTCCTTTGCCGAAACCGTATAATCAAACCTTCCTTCCGCACCCGTTAATTCACTCATGGCGGTCAGCACCTCCTGTTTCTCTTCCCCCAGGCAAACGGCAGCCGCGTATACGGCCAGCAGGTTGTAGGCATTGAATTCGCCAATAAGCCTGAAATGCACTTCCACTTCATTGATCGTCATCAGCAAACCGCTGAGGCTGTTGTCCAGTATCTTCCCCTTGAACTCAGCGGGTGTTTTCAGGCTGTACAAACATTTCCTCGCAGGGCAGTTCTGCAACATCAGCAGTCCTCTTTTGTCGTCTGCGTTGCTGATGGCAAATGCAGATGATGGCAGCGAATCAAAAAATGATTTTTTTACCCGGATATACTCTTCAAATGTTCCGTGATAATCCAGGTGATCATGGCTGATATTGCTGAAGATCCCGCCGGTATAGTGCAACCCGGTTACCCGGTGCTGCTGAAGGGCATGGGAACTTGTTTCCATGAACACATGGCTGCACCCTGCCTCCAGCATCTGTTTCAAAAGGCCGGTAAGGCTGATCGCATCCGGTGTGGTATGTGTTGCCGGAAGAACCTTTTCTCCTACCCGGTTTTCGACCGTACCCAGTAATCCGCATTGATACCCCAATCTTGCAAAGAGCTTATATAATAAAGTAACTATGGTCGTCTTCCCATTGGTCCCGGTCACTCCTACTATCTTCATTTTCTCCGAAGGCCTTCCATAGAAATTATTGGCCATGAATCCCGCCGCCATTGCACTGTTCTCCACCTGTACATATACAACCTCTGGCCTCTTATCTTCCGGCAGGTTCTCCCCCACAATGACTGCCGCTCCTTTTGCTATTGCCTGTTCAATGAACTGGTGACCATCCGCCGTCTCTCCCTTTACCGCTATGAATACAGATCCCGGTTTTATTTTTCTTGAATCAGTCTCTATATCCCTTATTTCAACATTTGTCTTTCCTACCACTGATCGGATCGCCACTTTATATAGTACATCTTGCAATAACACGCCACCATTAAGCTTTAAACTTTTCAACCCGGCTCAGCTCAGCTCCAGTATCACCGTGACCCCTTTTGCCAACAATGTTCCGGGCGATACCGATTGAAAAATGACCTTCCCTTTTCCTTTTACAGATACTTTTGCTCCCATATTTTCCAACAGGTACAATGCATCCTTTAATCCCATTCCTCTTACATTCGGCATTAGCTGTTTCCGGATCACAACAGGTTTTATTACTGACAAGCCGGTGTTTTCTCTTGCACTATTACCCGCATAGACACTGCTCCAGCTGTTGTTGGCTGACGAATCTGTATAGCGCGCATGCAGCGTCTGGTATACATTCCTTATATCATCCGTAAGCCCGGCATAGAAATAAGCTATGCTGTCTTTGACAACCGCATATGAAGAAGCGTCTTTTTTCTCCACATACAGGGCATAAAGCTTGGTCGCGATTTCCCTGAATACCGGGGCTGCGAGGAGACCACCAAAATGCACGGCGGCATGCGGTTGAGTCCGGATCACCACGATGCAGGTGAATTGTGGTTGATCGGCCGGGAAGTATCCTACAAAAGTGGCCTGGTAAACACCCTGGTCGTATTTTATTTTCCCATCAGAAACGTGAGCGGTACCGGTTTTACCCGCTACACTGAACGGAATTCCTTTCAATGCATTTTTGGCTGTTCCTTCCGACACAACGGCTTCCATGCATTCTCTCGCCTGCTGTACCACCAGCGGTTTACAGATGTTTTCTTCCATCACCGTTGGCAGGAATTGTTTGACTACCATCCCATTGTTCTGTATGCTGCTCACGAGATAAGGTTTCATCATACGACCATTATTGGCAATGGCATTATACAATGCGAGCGTATGAAGAGGGCTGACCTGTATGCCGTAACCAAAACTCATCCAGAGCATGTTTCCTTCTGCGCTTCCTTTCTGATCCAGCGGCGCCATCCGGGGTTGGGCTACATCGGTTAAATCAATCGGCGACTTTTCGTCAAGATGAAAATGGTGGATATAGTCTTTTAATTCGGCGGGTCGTTTGGCAAAAGCCTTATACGCCACCGTACTCATGCCTATGTTGGAGCTGTGAGCAAAACATTCTTTTACGGTTAAAAATGGTTTAGGCGCTCTTTCAGCGTCGGTCACGATCTTGGAACCCACCTGTAACTTCCCGGTGCCGCCTACTTCAACTATATCGGTCAGGTTGCTGGTCCCTTTTTCCAATACGGATAATAAAGTAACAAGTTTGAGGGTGGAGCCAGGTTCCGTGTTTCGTAACGCGTAATTATCATCTTCCCAGTAAGTCCCGTCAGCACGGCGCCCAAGATTGGCCATTGCTTTTATCTTCCCGGTGGCCGTTTCCATGACAAGTGCAGTTCCATACGGACCCTGGCACTGCTGCATCATCCGCATCAGTGCAGTTTCTGTAATGTCCTGGATCGTGACATCCAGTGTGGTAAAAACGTCTTTGCCATTTTCAGGATCTGTTTGTGTGCCTTCTACAGGGATTGCCGTTCCACCTGCGATATATCTTACCAGGTGCTGACCATCATGACCACTCAGCAGCGAGTCATATTTCTTTTCCAGACCTACATTTTGCTTTTTCGATTTTCCATTGCTGGCAATATAGTCCCGTGAAAGACCGATTGTGCTGTTT
>CAYSIU010000057.1:0-10273 GCA_964431095.1 uncultured Chitinophaga sp.
TGATTTCCTGACCGATTATATCGTCCATGTGCACCACCAATACCTGCGCAATGCACTTCCTCGTGCACAGGATTATGTCGACAGATTTGCAGAGGGGCATCGCGGGAAATTCAATTACCTGGATGAATTGAAGCGACTCGTGAACCAGCTCAGGCGCAATTTCCTGCCACATCTGGTCCAGGAAGAAGAGATCATTTTTCCCTATATCCGGAAGGTCGGTCATGCCTATTACAGCCGTGAACCTTATGCCAGCCTGTTGGTGAGGACATTGCGCAAACCGGTGGAGAATATCATGGAGCAGGAGCACGACAACAGTACAAGATTGCTTGGACGGATGCGGGAGATCACGGATAATTACACGCCTCCCCCGAATGCCTGCCTCAATCATAAAGTAACTTTCGGGAAACTAAGGGAAGTGGACAATGATATCATTCAGCATATTCACCTCGAGCACAATATCCTTTTTCCACGGGCCATCGCCATGGAAAAGGAATTGCTATTAAATAAGGAATAGGTCAGGCTGAAACTTTCGCCTGTTATTTTGTTTTTCATTAATTTGACAGCCTTTCAATGGCCTGATCTATGGTTACGGACGCCACTCATCTTATCTCTTTGTTTGAAAATGCGACAGAGGGGATCATTTTGACCAATGGTGAGGGCCGTATCGTGCTGGTAAATCCTGCTGCTGAAAAAATGTTCGGGTATCAAAGCAATGAGATCATCACCCAACCGATCGAAGTATTGATACCCGGCAGGTTCCGGTCACATCATCATGAGCTAAGGGAAGGATTCTATCGGCACCCGTCCAACAGGGTTATGGGACAAAACAGGGACCTCTATGGCCGGAAAAAGGATGGAACAGACCTGCCCGTGGAAATAAGCCTTGGACATTACCGGAAGAATGACGAATTATTTGTGATCGCATTTATCGTTGATATCACCCGGAGAAAAGAGATCGAGAACAACATGATCAGGCAGCAGGCAGAACTGCAAAAGGTCAGTACTCAAATACGAAAGCTCAACACCGAGCTGGAAGCCAAAGTGGAAGAACGGACGGTCATTCTGAAAGAAGCATTGCAAAGACTTGAAGAATCGCAACTGGAATTAAGCGAGGCCTTGGATAAAGAAAAACAACTGAATGAAATAAAAGGACGTTTTGTTTCGATGGCTTCGCACGAATTCAGAACACCCTTGAGCACTGTACTCTCATCCGCTTCATTATTGTCTAAATATAATGCAGCGGGCGACCAGGAAAAAAGGAACAGGCATATTGATAAGATCAGGAATTCTGTCAAGCATCTCAATGATATACTGGAAGATTTTCTAAGCCTGGGCAAGCTCGATGAAGGAAAGGTAGAAACGCGGTCGGTGGGTTTCGACCTGAAAGAATTTGTTTTTGATATTACGGAGGAAATGAAAGGGTTACTGAAAAAAGATCAGCAGATCCATTATGTTCATGAGGGGATCACGGATGTTCAATCGGATAAAAAGCTGTTGAAAAATATCCTGATCAACCTGGTCGGGAATGCGATCAAGTTTTCGGATGAAGGCGCCCCGATCGATGTAAAGAGTCACTGTAGTAATGATCATGCTTCGATATCCATCCGCGATCATGGCATTGGCATTTCCAAAGAAGATCAGACCCATTTGTTCTCCAGCTTTTTCCGGGGAGCTAATGCGACCAATATCCAGGGTACCGGTCTCGGGTTACATATTGTAAAAAGGTACCTGGACCTGCTGGCCGGTACGATCGACCTGCAAAGTGAATTAAACAAAGGGACAATGATAACAATAACGATCCCTGTAAACAACCACTGATATGAAATCTGTTCTGGTAATCGACGATAATCCCGACATCAGGGAAAATACCGCAGAAATCCTTGATCTGGCAGGATACAAGACCTTCACCGCTGAAAACGGTAAGGAAGGAGTGGATATAGCGGTCAAGGAAAAACCCGATGTGATCGTGTGCGATATTATGATGCCCAACCTCGATGGGTACGGGGTTCTCCACCTGCTGCGGAAAAATGAAACGACGCAACATACACCGTTCATATTCCTGACGGCTAAAACCGAGCGTAGCGATCTCCGGAAGGGAATGGAAATGGGGGCGGATGATTATATCACCAAACCCTTTGATGACATTGAACTGCTCAATGCCATCGAAACGCGGCTGAAACGATCGGCCCTGCTCGACCAGGCCTATGCTCCTTCTCCGCAGGGCGTCAGTCAATTTATAAAGGATGTTAAGAACACCGGCCTGATGAACCAGCTGGCCGACCGTTATGAATCAGTGGTACTGGGCAAAAAACAATGGCTCTACCAGGAAGGCAAACGACCCCGGTTCCTGTTCTACCTGGTCAAAGGAAAGATCAAAGGATTTAAAGTACACGAGGATGGGAAAGAATATATCACCGACCTCTTCAGCGAGGGCGACTTTATCGGTTACCCGGCCCTGATTGAAGAAAAGAACTATGACGACAGCACGATGATCCTGGAAGAGGCGGAGATCATGCAGATTCCCAAAGAAGATTTTTTACAGATGATCTATGGCGACATCAGTATTGCCGCTAAGTTCATCCGTATCATTACCCAGAATGTAAAGGAAAAAGAAGAACGACTGATGAACCTGGCCTATGGTTCCCTGCGTAAAAGAGTAGCGAAAGCTTTGATAGAAATTCATGGAAAATTCAGTACGGGCGGTGAAAATAAACCCATCGAGATATCCCGGGAGGATATCGCCCGTTATATAGGTACGGCCACCGAGTCCCTGATCCGCACACTCAGTGATTTCAAAGCGGAAAAACTCATTGAGATCCGTGAAGGGAAGATCAGTATCTGGGATGTGGAGAAACTGAAAAATCTTTTGTATTAACCGGTAGGTTCGTTTTCAGTAAACAAATACTTTCACAGGTGAGATGCGCAGCCCGGATTTCCCTTTCGGGATATGTACGGCGAGTTCGCCATTCCTGTAAACAGCAGCGGTCATCAGGGTATCCGCGTCGCCTGGGAGCGTGAATGTTTCTGACCACTGGATGAATTCCTGTTCATCGTCACCGGGAAAGCAGTGGAGGGCTTCTTGTTTGATGGCTGTTATCCTCAATGATTTATTGAAAATGGTAACGGTGAAATCTTTTCTTTGCATGCCGGGTACTGCCACGTAGATGACATACTCGTCTTTGTTTTCTTCCTGGTTGATCGCAGGCGCAATCGGGTCACCTGTTTTCTTTTTTCCGGCCCACCCGGCACGGTGACGGGCAAAACGGCTGATCTTTTCCGGGCGACTGCTTCTTTCACGTACCATAAAATAAGGTTTTACCGTTATAGGATTTTTTTCATTGCCGAACCCGGGCAGACAATTCATCGAATCAAAAGCCCCCGCCCTTCAGCGTGACGGGCGGGGGCCGCCCTCCCGGGCACATCCTTTAGTTTACCGTGATACTTTTGATTTTATGCGTTTCTTTTACTTCCTTTTTCGGGATTACGAGCTTTAATTCCCCATTGCTGTAGCTGGCATCAATCCGGCTGGCATCACAATTTTCAGGTAGTGTAAAACTGCGGCTCCAGCTGCTATAGTTGTATTCCCGGCGGTTGTAGTGTCCATTCTTCTCTAATTTCTGCTCTTTTTCGGCGGTGATTGTCAGGATATCGTCATAAGCCTCGACTTTAAAATCTTTTTTGTCCATACCCGGCGAGGCGAACGTCAGCCTGAAATCCTTCTCGGTCTCGGCAACGTTTACGGCGGGTATGTTCATGATCCTCCCGGTGTTAAAGAATTCATCGATGGGGGCATTCAGGAATTTTTCCATCCAGCCTCCGTCGAACAGCACAGGACGATGGGTTTTTGATTTCTCTACGGCTCTGGTCTCCATATGCTCAATTTTAAAAGTGAAAAAATTAGTTGTAAGCAAAATTCCCACAGAAATCGAGCCGGGACAATGATATTGATATGAGAAAATTATGATTTTTATCAACAGTCACTCTTGCAGGAAATCACCGAGATCTCTTCTTTCCTTTTTGGTGGGGCGACCGACCTTGCTGGGCCTCTTCCCCGTGTAAAAACTGGCCGCCTGGTATTGCAGGCGCTGGATCTCTTCAGCAGGGGTCATGTCGATGTAATATTTTATCGCTTCTTCATACTTAACGCGGTGATCCAGTAACCCGGTCACTTTGATCCGCCATTTTTTAACGTCAGTTTTAACATCATATTCATCATCGGGCTTCACATGTTTCGACGCTTTAACGGGTACACCGTTACATTTTACTTTTCCTGTATCGCAGGCTGTGGCAGCCAGGGTCCTGGTTTTGAAGAGGCGGATGGACCAGAGATATTTATCAAGGCGAAGTTTTTCTTTTGCAGGCATGTCCAAAACTAATTACAATACTCTCTCAGAACTGTTCATCGCCGGGAGGAAGGGAAAAATCAAGGAGGATGCTATCCTTACCGCCACTCCGGCATCACTTCATCTCCGCAAAATACTTATGGAAATAAGGAATGGTTTCAATCCCCTTATAATAATTCTCAATATTGTACTTCTCATTCGGGCTATGAAGATTGTCATTATCCAACCCAAAACCCATGAAAATGATTTTTATCCCTAACTCCTTTTCCAAAATGGAACAAATCGGAATGCTTCCACCGCCCCTTACCGGTATCGGCACTTTGCCGAATGTGGTCTCCACAGCTTTGGCTGCAGCTTTGTAACCCTTGCTGTCGATCGGTGTCATGTACGGCTCACCGCCATGATGCTCAAATGCTTTTACCGTCACAGACGGCGGGGCAATGGACCTGAAATAATTCAGCAATTTCTCCGTCATTTTATGCGAAGATTGATTGGGCACCAGCCTTGCTGAAATTTTTGCTGTTGCTTTTGATGGTAAAACAGTTTTGGCTCCCTCACCCTGGTAACCCCCCCAGATACCATTTACTTCGATCGTGGGCCTTATCCCCGTCCTTTCATAAGTAGTATATCCCTTTTCGCCCCAGAGCGCCTTTACGCCCAGGTCGTCCATGTATTCTTTTTCATTATAAGGGGCTTTGTTGATCAGGGCTCTTTCTTCGGCGTTTGCGGCCACCACATCATCATAGAACCCGGGGATAGTAATGTGATTGTTTTCATCGTGACAGGAAGCGATCATTTTTGCCAGGATGGTGATCGGATTGGCTACAGCGCCTCCATACGTACCGCTATGCAGGTCGCGGTTGGCCCCCGTTAGTTCCACTTCAATATAACTCAGGCCACGTACACCGGTGTCCAGGGAAGGGTTTTCCATGCTGAGCATGGAACTGTCACTGATCAATATCACATCCGCCTTCAGCAATTTTTTATTCGCCGCAACAAATTTTCCAAGATTGGGAGAGCCCACTTCTTCTTCACCTTCTATAAGGAATTTGATATTGGTGCTCATGCTGTTCGTCCTGGTCATCATTTCAAGCGCCTTCACATGCATATAGAACTGGCCCTTGTCGTCAGCGGAACCGCGGGCAAAAACTTTCCCGTCTTTAATGACAGGCTCAAAGGGTCCGCTATGCCAGAGCTCCAACGGCTCGGGGGGTTGTACATCATAATGCCCGTATACCAACACGGTAGGTTTGGAAGGATCAGTTATTTTTTCACCAAATACTGCAGGAGGCCCATCTGTCGGCATCACTTCGGCCTTGTCGCAGCCGGCGTCCAGCAAACTTTTTTTCACGGCTTCTGCGCATTTAAGCATATCGGCTTTGTGCTCGCTCTTGGCGCTGACGGAAGGGATGCGAAGCAGGTCAAGCATCTCCTTTAAAAAACGGTCTTTATTTTTCTCCTGGTAATCTTTCCAAGCATTTGACATAAGAATATTTTTTTGGGAGAACGAAGATAAGATTTAGAGTTAAGTGTCAGTTGTTAAGTAAGTTCTTAATCTTTTTCAAAATATGATTATTAAAATAGGGACGATACAGCCCTGGCACCTAAAGTATAACCCCGACACTATTCCAAATCGGAAGATTTTTTCTTATTATGCCGTGTAGGAACCGGTTGATGCCCTTCCGAAGAACCCGACGTGACGGCTTTTGTGACGAGTTTGCTTCCAAACCTTTCTTTGATGTCATCCACCGCTTTGTAAAGGTTCAGTTTTTCCATATTGTTCTCAAACAGGCTCATCTGCATGGTGATCGGGATCATCTGGCTGAAACGTACACCCAATAAGCGAACCGGCCGGCCTTTCTGGTAGCTTTTATTAAAAAGATCCTTCACTTTCGCAATCAGGATATCATCAAGCGCTGTATAACTTACCGTCTCCTGACGCGAAGTCGTTTCAAAATCGGAATAACGGATCTTAACGGTTACGCAACCGGTCATTTTTTCATCCTCGCGGAGCGAGTAAGCGGTTTTTTCTGTTAACCGCACTAACTCCCTGTGTAAAAAATTCACATCAGTATAATCGGTATCGAAAGTATTCTCATGGCTCATACTTTTTTGCTCCCAGTCCGAAGCAATCTCCACGCTGCCCCTCCCATGTGCTTTGTGCCAGAGCGCTTCACCCCATTTTCCGGCATAGCGTTCCATCAGTTCAACCGGAGTCTTTGCAATGTCTTCGATCGTATAGATCCCGAAATTCTTTAATTGCTCCTCGGTATGTTTCCCCACCCCATTTATTTTTTCTATACCCAGGGGCCAAAGAAATTCTTTTTCCTTTCCATGGGGGATTTCCAGGAAACCGTTGGGTTTTGCTTCATTGGTCGCCATTTTACTGATGAATCTTGCGGATGAAAGGCCACCGGACATCGGAAGGCCCGTTTCCCTGATGATATGTTCCCGAAGCTCCCGGGCGTATTTACCGGCGCCGAAGAATTTATCCATCCCGGAGAGATCGATATAGAATTCATCAATACTGGCTTTTTCGAACAGGGGCACTTTGCCGGCAATGATTTCTGTGACCCATCGGGAATACTTGCTGTATTGGTCGCGACTGGCATTGGTAACGATAGCCTGCGGGCAAAGCTGCAGGGCTTTTTTCATCGGCATGGCGGAATGGATCCCGAATTTCCTTGCCTCGTAACTGCAAGCGGCCACCACGCCTCTTTCATAACCGCCTACCAAAACCGGTTTCCCTTTCAGGGAAGGATTATTTCTTATTTCCACCGAAACAAAGAAAGAATCGAGATCAAAATGGGCAATATAGTGAAGCTGCTCGCTCAATGTAAATGCAAATTAGTATCAATTCAGCAATTGGGTTTTTAGGGAGAGAGAATTCATTTTTGGCCCCTGTGGAATGGTTCACCATTGAGCATAAGAGACCAGGGAGTCTCCGCAGGGAATTTTATCGTCTTCACGTTCCCTGCGGTGATTTGAATTGAAACTATCTTATTGCAGATAAACATCTAATAGTCCTTCCGGTAATTCAACAAGGACCTGTTTTTTTTCGTGATCGACTTTTTTCAACGAATTTTCATGTACCGGCACCAGCACTTCCTTTCCTTTTATTTCCAAACGGCAGAGAAGTTGGTGGGGCTGTTCGATGATCTCGAGGATATTGCCCAAAAGCGAGCCATTGTTGATGACAGAATAACCCAGTAAACGGGCAGGGGCTGTGGGAGCTGCGAATTTCCGGTAATCGGCTTCCGGGAGCCACACTTTTTTCCGGGCAAGAGAAAGTGCCGCTTCCCGGGTATTCACCTGTTCCAGTTTGAGATAAATCTCTTTTCCCGATTTGATCCTTGCGGATTCAATGAACCAGGGAAGAAAAGAGTTTTTCTTTTCCTCGATAAAGATCTTCTTTAATCCTTCCAGTGTTGTTTTCTCGCCCAATTCATGCTGAAGCAAAAGCTCTCCTTTCAGGCCATGTGCAGCCACGAATTTTCCTATGGTATAATATTCTGTCACGAATTACACGAATTTACACGAATAAAACCCTGTCATTAAAAGCAATTATTTTTAATTGCCTTATGCAGAAAATGAATTCGTGTAATTAGTGTAATTCGTGCCGGAATTCGTGTCGCTATCCTTCGCTGCTGCTGTCTCCCTCCGTTTTTTTCTCGGGTCTGCGGCCGGTAGTGCTGCGTTTGGCCCTTCGCTGCCGGTGTGCATCTTCCTGGCGTTTTTTCACCTGCACGTCATGCTCTGCACTCCATTTGGTGAATTTTTCCATGGCTGCCGCTTCATCAAACAGTCCAAGGCCCACACCGCGGAGCAGGTGTTTGAGATAAAGCACTCCTTTGAAACTGAGAATGCGGCGAACTGTATCGGTGGGAGTGGCCCCTTTGTTCAGCCATTCCAGGGCTTTCTGGCGGTCGAGCTGTATCGTGGCCGGAACGGTGAGGGGATTGTAGGTGCCTAATTTCTGGATGAATTTGCCGTCGCGGGGCGCGCGGGCATCGGCTACTACAATAAAATAAAAGGGTCTTTTTTTCGACCCATGTCTTTGAAGACGGATTTTGGTTGCCATTTTAAATAGACATTTAAAGGCGTTAAACAATGATTGTTAGTTCCGGTTGAAACC
This sequence comes from uncultured Chitinophaga sp., assembly GCA_964431095.1. GTDB lineage: Bacteria > Bacteroidota > Bacteroidia > Chitinophagales > Chitinophagaceae > JJ008. The sequence goes on from CAYSIU010000057.1 coordinate 8,479, forward strand.
GGGAGGACAAATATAAGAAAGGAATTTGGAATTAGGGATCGGGAACCGGTTAATTTATTGATTAAGGATTAGGGTATTATGACGCTTGTGCCTTCCCTGGGATTGAGCTATTTGCGGCCATCTGATTCTCTGCCAACTTATAAAAGGATTCCATCATTCATCGGATTTTCAGCTCGCGTTTCCGCTATCTTCTTCCCGGCATCATTTTTCCCAATGCCCCCATTTTGTTCATATTCTTCATCATGCCCCGCATTTGTTCGAACTGCTTCATGAAATTATTCACTTCCTGGATGTCTTTCCCGCTTCCTTTGGCGATACGTTTTTTCCGGTTGCTGTCGATCAGGTCGGGATTGGCCCTTTCTTCCGGGGTCATGGAGTTGATCATGGCTTCGATGCCTTTGAATGAATCGTCGTTGATATCGAGATCTTTGATCTTGCTTCCCACACCCGGGATCATTCCCAGCATGTCTTTCATATTACCCATTTTCCGGATCTGTTCGAGTTGCAGTTTGAAATCGGCAAAATCAAATTTGTTCTTACGGATCCGCGCTTCGAGCTTTTTTGCCTGCTCTTCGTCAAACTGTTCCTGTGCTTTTTCCACCAGGGTAGTAATATCGCCCATGCCCAGTATCCGCTGAGCCATCCGTTCGGGGTAGAACACATCCAGTGTATCCATTTTTTCACCGCTGCTGGTGAACTTAATGGGTTTGTGAACCGTGTACCGGATGGAAAGAGCGGCGCCTCCTCTTGTATCCCCGTCCAGCTTGGTCAAAACAACTCCCGTAAAATCGAGGCGATCATTGAATGCTTTGGCCGTATTCACGGCATCCTGCCCCGTCATGCTGTCCACCACAAATAATATTTCCTGCGGATTCACTGCGTTTTTAATGTCGGTCACTTCAGTCATCATGGCTTCGTCTATCGCCAGGCGACCGGCGGTATCGATGATCACCACATTCTTGTTTTTGCCCCGGGCTTCTTTAACGGCATTTTTGACAATATCTACGGCATTCTTATTTTCTGTTTCGATATGCACATCGATCCCGATCTGTTCGCCGATCACTTTTAATTGTTCCATGGCCGCGGGACGATAGATATCCGCTGCAGCGAGCAGGGGAGAGAGCCCCTTGCGGGTTTTCAGGTAATGGGCCAGTTTACCGGTGAAAGTGGTTTTACCGCTACCCTGCAGACCGGCGACCAGGATCACGGCGGGATTTCCTTTTGCATGAAAGGGCGACTCCTCTCCGCCCATCAGGGAAGTGAGTTCATCTTTCACGATCTTGATCATCAACTGACCGGGGGAGATCGCATTGATCACTTTTTCGCCAATGGCCTTATCTTTTATTTTATCGGTGAATTCTTTGGCGATTTTATAATTGACATCCGCATCCACCAGGGCGCGACGGATCTCTTTTACCGTGGCGGCAATATTCAATTCGGTGACACGGGCCTGACCTTTCAGGGCCTTAAATGCGGATTCTAATTTTTCCTGGAGATGGGCAAACATTATTCACGATTTTTTCAGCCGGCACAAAAGAAAAAGTGAACATCCAATGTTCACTTTTTCAGGAATAGCAAAGATAAGTAGTGTAAAAAAATTAATTCATATACCTAAGTATGTTTTTAAAAGTTTACAACGATTATTGGCCCTCAGTTTGGTAATGGCCTTGTCTTTGATCTGCCGCACTCTTTCCCGGGTCAGGCTGAATTTTTCGCCGATATCTTCCAGGCTCATCGGGTGGTCGACGCCGATCCCGAAGAAAAAACAGATCACTTCTTTCTGCCGTTCGGTGAG
>CAYSIU010000058.1:0-6430 GCA_964431095.1 uncultured Chitinophaga sp.
GTGAGTTACCGGGACCAATCCCGTCAAATCCTCATCGCCAATTCCAATGGAGACGGATCTTCGGCGGGGTGGGCGATGAATTCAATTCAACCGTCAATCCGAATAAACGAAGCAATCTTCCTTTCTTCCGGCAGTATTTTGCCGGGGGACCTAACAGCATGCGGGCCTGGGCGCTGCGGAAACTGGGTCCCGGTTCCACGATCCGTGATTTTGGTATTACAGGTGATCCTGACCGTTATGGCGACGTACAGCTGGAAGCCAATGTTGAATACCGGTTCCCTTTTATCAAGCTGTTTGGTATTAATGTAAATGGTGCTGTTTTCACCGACGTCGGAAATGTCTGGTTCCTGAAAAACACACCCGGCCGGCCACCGGAGGAAGTGTTTAACCTGGGCCGCCTGGGAAAGGACCTTGCAGTGGGCGTGGGTGCCGGGTTAAGAGTGGACTTCAGCTTTTTTGTGCTCCGGCTCGATTACTCCATCAAAGCCAAGGATCCAAGTCCTTCCCCCGATAAAGCCGCCATACAGAACAAATGGTTTGGATACAGATCCCTGCCAACCGCCCGCGAGCGACATGCCGGCAACCAGTTCCAATTGGCGATCAGCTATCCCTTTATTTTATAGTAAGAATGGATGGGGGTTGATGAGTGACTATCCACCCTAACCATTTTAAAAATGTTCCGTGATCTTTTTTTCAAATTCATCGATATTCATGGCGTCCTTTAATAAAAAATCGCCGATCCGTGTGCGGCAAAGGCTGCTGAGATAGGCCCCGCAACCCAGGGCATTACCAAAATCATTTGCCAGACTGCGTATATAGGTGCCTGTTGAACATACCACCCTGAAATGAACGAGTGGTAATTGTATGCCGGTTATTTCAAATACCCCGATCGAGATCTTCCGGGGTTCCAGGTTCACGGTTTTGCCCTGGCGGGCAAGCTCATAGACTCTTTTGCCTTTCCGTTTAATGGCGGAGTGAGCCGGCGGCACCTGCAGGATCTCGCCGGTAAACTGTACCGCTGTATTTTTTATTTGTTCCGGGGTGATGCCACCGGTTGTTTTGAAATTTTCGGGTTCGCTTTCCAGGTCATAAGTAGGCGTGGTAGCCCCCAGTGTAAATGTCCCCGTATATTCTTTTTCCTGGGCCATATATTCGTTGATGCGCCGGGTAAATTTCCCCGTGCAGATAATGAGTAAGCCGGTGGCGAGGGGATCGAGGGTACCGGCATGACCTACCTTTTTTGTGCGCACCAGGTTGCGGATCTTTCGTATCACATCAAAGGATGTCCAGCCCAGCGGCTTGTTAATGAACAGCGTCTGGCCCTCTTCAAAAATATTTTTCAACTTCTCCATCGCGCAAAAGTAATTGTTGTGGGGAGATGGAAAATGCCTGATGCTGTCATCTCACAAATTGCTGTATTGCAATTAAAACTATTCACCTGTTAAACTCAGCGCAACCAGAAACCCACAACTCTTAAATGGACATCCTTGTTTTCAATTCAAGATATTTATTCACTGCATTCACCGTAAGACTTTCCGGGCTGGTGAGGATCGCAGGGATACCGTTCTTATGCAGTTCTTTTACCATCAGTCTTTTTTCGTAAGCAAATTTCTCGGCGATCGTTTTTATGTAGATCCCTTCCAGCGAAGAGGCTTTGCTTTCGATCAGGGATTTCAGTTCGGTGTTTTCAAAGAATACTACAAGCAACAGGTGGTACCGGGCGATCTTTTTCAAAGCCACCATTTCCCTTTGAAGGCTTTCCAGTGATTCAAAATTGGTAAACAAAACCAGCAGGCTCCGGTTCGTGACCCGGTTACGGATGACCGAAAATAATTTCTCAAAATCCGGTTCAAAGAAATCTGTCTTTTGCCGGTACAGGGTTTCCAGCACCAGGTTCATCTGGGTAGGTTTTTTATCAGCCTGTAAAAAAGTGTCAATGTTCTTTTCAAATGTGATGATGCCGGCCTTGTCCTGCTTTACCAACGCCACATTGGCCAGTACAAGCGACGCATTGATCGCATAATCCAGCAGTGTCATCCCCTGGAAGGGCATTTTCATCACCCGGCCCTTATTGATAAGACAATAGATCTGCTGGCTTCTTTCATCGGTATAGTTGTTGACCATCAACCCGGCCTTGCGCGCGGTGGCTTTCCAGTTGATCGTCCGGTAATCATCCCCCCTTACATATTCTTTTATCTGTTCAAACTCCATGCTATGCCCGATCTTCCGGATTCGTTTTACCCCCGCCTCCTGCAAACGGTTGCTGACAGCCAACAGGCGGAACCGGCGCATTTGTACATAGGAAGGATAGACTTTCACTACCTGGCTGGCGGGAAATATGTATCTTCTTTTTACCAGCAGCAACGGCGCATGTACATATACGTTAATATTATTGAATGCATATTCTCCCCTTGAAACAGGTGTAAGTGTGTATTCCAGGATATATTTACCGTCCCGCGCTACGGTTGCTTTCCTTATCCATTTTCTCTCCTGGAACTGGACCGGCAGTTCATCAATAATGCTCACGCGAACGGGGAATCCATAATGATTGAAAAGATAAATATTCACTTTATTAGGGTCCCCGATACTGAAACGATCTGTTAGTTCTCTTTCGGCTGAAACGCCTTTTTTCCTGCTGTAGGCAAGCAATGTATCCACCAGCAACGCCATTCCCAGCAAAAGCAGTATCAGCCCGGCTATCCGGTACAACGCCGGGATGAAATAACTGGCGGCAAATACTACCGATGCAGCGCCCGCGATGTAGTACACAATATTATTTAAATAAAACGATCTGATCACTTACTACTTGTTTACCAATTAACAAATTCCCGATTATAAACCTCCTCCCCTACCTTGGCACATCCATCCCCTGAATAATCTGTTTCAATACATCATCTTCTGTGATCCCTTCCATTTCCTTGTCGGGCGACAGGATGATACGATGCCGGAGCACGGCAGGCACGATGGCCAATATATCTTCCGGTGTTACAAAATCACGCCCCTGCAGGGATGCCATCGCCTTTGAAGCATTCATCAGGGAAAGCGTAGCCCTGGGTGAGGCTCCCAGATAAATGGATTTATGATTTCTTGTTTGCTGGATGAGCCGGGCGATGAATTGCAGCAACTTTTCATCAATGATCAGGGTTTTGATCTGCTGCCGCAGCGTCACCACCTGCTGCGCAGTCAGCACCGGTTTTATCATGTCGAGCACCGCCGTGTTGCCGAACTGATGAAACCGGTTCAGGATGCTGACTTCTTCCGCCTCAGAAGGATAAGGAACGATGATCTTGAAAAGAAACCGATCCAGCTGAGCTTCCGGCAAACGGTAGGTTCCCTCTTGCTCAATCGGGTTTTGCGTGGCCAGTACCATGAATGGTGAAGCCATCAGGTAAGTTTTACCGTCGATGGTGGCTTGTCGCTCTTCCATGATCTCCAGCAAAGCCGATTGTGTTTTAGCCGGTGCCCGATTGACCTCATCTACCAATACAATATTGCTGAACACAGGTCCTTTTTTAAATTCGAAACTAGCCTCCCGGGGATTAAATACAGGGGTTCCCAGCACATCTGAGGGCATCAGGTCAGGCGTGAACTGAATTCTTGAAAAACCTGCATCCACGCTCTTGGCAACCAGCTTCGCGACTAGGGTCTTGGCCACTCCCGGCACACCTTCTATCAATACATGACCATCGGCCAGCAGTGCGGCTATGATCAATTTTACCATTTCGTCCTGTCCTACGATAATCTTGCTGATCTCATTTCTTATCGCCATGACGGCTTCATTCAACGCAGACAGGTCGGTTCGTTGTTGAAAAATCTGTTCTTCCATTGTTTGTTCTTTTTAATTCGGTTTTTATTGTCAGTTTTTTTGTCCGGGTATACTAAAAGCCGCGACTGTGAGCTAGGGGTCTTATGTCTTATTGTAAAAGGTTTCCAGTTGTTTATGAAAATCGTTTACCTCTGCCGGGCTGATCACCGGGGCGTCATCGATATATCGAATAAAAGAAACGATCCCCCTGATCTCCGCTTCCTCCACACCCGATTTATATTGCAAATTCTTTATAAATGCTTCATCAAGGTTGCCGGTAGCCAGCTTGTATTGGTTCCGGACATGCTCCAGGAAATAAGCCGACATTTTCCGGCAAAGATTCTTATGGTCGCCCTTCTCGTAATACAAGCGGCCGATCGTCTTTACAAAATCAAGGGAATCGTTTCTCGGTTTTGCGATTAAGGGTATATACCGTTGTTTCCTTCGCATTTCCAGCAATAAGTAGATCAGCAGCGTGAACAGGCCGACCAATAAAGCGGCCATCAGCGGAGGATAGCGGAACATTACGTCCAGCCAGCTTTTCCTTTTTTCATGGGGTTGGTGGGATCTCTTCGCAAGGAAATATTCGTCCCATATAATTTTGGTGATATCCGGCCGCATGACTGACATTGCTTTTTCGTAATAATCAATATTATTTTTATGCAGCAGGAAATAATTACTGAAAACGATGGGCGCCAGGTGAAGATAGAAATTACCCTTACCCGCTCTCAGGTGAATAAAATTGGGTTGGCCATTATTATCATGACCCAGCACATCCGTCGTTGCGGTATCAATAACCCTGAAAAAGGAATGGATCTCCTTTCCGGGATAGCTATAAGTAAAGGTCTTTTGAAAAGGTGGATGATCCAGTGAGACTGTCAGGCTATCCCCTGTATCAAAGCCGTTTTCCTGGAAATCCGATTCCAGTGCAACAAATTTGCAATTCAAAAACTGATCAGCTTCCTGAGAAAGATATACTGCGCTGACAAAAACATCGTTCCCGTTTTCTACGAATGCGATCAGCTTCTTCATTTCAAATTCATCGGGATCAAACTCACCTGTGATGGCAATAAATGCCTGGTTGGAATCATCCATTGAAACAGCGTCCCAGGTACCCGGTTCATGACGGCTGGTATAAACGGATGCCGCGGGGAAAAGTGAATGCAGGCTCTGATAGGCTACATAGCTTCCATAAGGTATCTTATCCTGCCGGCGCAGGGTTACTTTTTCATTCAGCGTTTTTTGATGACTGGCGGTAATGAATAAAATGATCACAGCGGCTGCGACAAAAGTGATCAGGATATGGGGTATATACTTCTTCACCTTTTATCTTATTTCCTTATCAAGCTGGTCAAACTCACGACGAATACTTTTATATGCCTCCTCCCCCACTTCGAATTGCCCGTACCAGCTGTATTCATAATGACGGGTCAGCCGGAAAAAAGGAGGATAATACCGTGTGGGATGCAGCTCCGTGATGTAATCGAGATTCGTCCGGTCCTGCGTATAGTGAATGATATTTTTATCAGCCATGCTTTTCAGCAGGCGCAGGAACATTAGCCGCACCGCCAGGCGGTAATTGGCCTGTGCCGCTGCTTTATCGATTTCTTTCTGGTAGTTGATAGAAAAGATATCATCCGGGATAGCATCATTTTCCTCCATCCTCGCAATGTCCACATTTTTCTTCCTGAATAGCCCTACATTACTGCCCGACAAGTACCACATCAGGCCAGCGGCGAAACCGCCGATGATCAGCAGCCAGAGTAAAGTCTGGAACCAGGTCTGGCGAAAAAAAGGCGTCTGCTTTTTTTCAACGATGCCTTTCTTTTTAAAATCCGCATCGGCATACCAGAAATTCTTGTCGGCCTTCATTTTCTTCACGGGTTCCCCCGGGAGATACCGTTGCTGCACCCCAAAACTGTCCCCCATTGTTTTAGGCAGGAAATATTTTTTTACCGGCCCCTGGTCACTGCTATCCGCAGGTGCTACTATGGTGGCGGTTATTGAATCTTTATCCGACTGCGCGCTTACCCGCGAGTAAGAAAAAAAGAGGAGGCAACACAACTGCATTGCGCTCAGAAGGCGTTGGCCGGTATATATTTTAAAGGGGAACAGCACTTACACATCCTCCTCGTTTAACTGGACCGATAATTTTTTCCCGAGCCGGATGGGATAAATAACAAAATACCAGATGACAAATACAACCGACAGGCCAAAGATCCCGATCGTCAGCACGGATACATCATTATACAAGCGGGTGATCAGTCCTTCGAAAAACGCGGCCAATCCGAATACCGGGACCAGGCCAACCATGATCTTTACACCATCTTTTGCTCCCTTTTTAAATGAATCTATCCTCCGGATCGTACCCGGGAATAAATAACTTTTTCCTAAAACAAAACCAGCTGTCCCCGCAAGGATCAGGCCGGTAATCTCCAGGGTGCCATGTACAAACACCACCAGCCAGAAATCAAGACCAAATCCTTTGGAAGACATGAACTGATCGAAAACACCCAGCCGGATAGCTTCCCGGGACAAGCTCATGAATGTGGGAATACCAAAGAAAATACCCGATACAAAAAATTGAATCGACACTTTGATATTATTGATCATAATACCCAGCCA
>CAYSIU010000058.1:6440-10181 GCA_964431095.1 uncultured Chitinophaga sp.
GGATTTCCCTTGCTGATATTCTCCTGGGTCATATCAATATAATCATCCCCAAAAATGCTCCGGGCCATGCTATCATCTTTCATGGATACAAAAAAACCAATACCAAAGAAGATAAGAAAGAGGATAAATGAGAACAAAACCACCTTATGATGCCTGCGGATGGTCAGTGGCAGGTCGTATTTCCAGAAAGTAATGAGCCGGTTCGATTCTTCTTTCCGGTTCTTATAAATATCCAGGTAGATCCTGGAAGCCTGTGCATTGATAAAGTCGGTTACCTTCCCGGAAGGATAGAATGATTTAGCAAAGGCCAGGTCATCCAGCAACTGGGTAAAGTCGGTGGCCATCTCGTCAGGGTCACCCGAAGGCTGCTGTTGTATCCTCAGCCAACGATCCTTATTTTTCTTTATGAACAGGGCTTCCCTCAACCGATAACCTTTTGATTGTAAAATAGTGTTTTTTTGGAACTGGCAGACAAGCCGTTGTTTTTGAAATCACTAAAAACACTAACTTAACTCTTTGATAAAACAGGCATGGCTGTCATTAAAGTACCTACCAATTTCAATATCGAGCTGGAATTCGAAGTGCCTGAATTTTACCGGCGCTTCCTGGCACTGGTGATCGATATTATCCTCCAGTATTTCTACCTGAGGATCGCCGGTGAGATCTTTTCCTCTATTGTAAAAAACTCCGATTCTTTTGACAATAACACGGAGTACAATCTATGGGCCATGGTGATGCTCCTTCTATTGCCCATCATGCTTTATCACCTTGTACTGGAAATTACGATGAACGGGCAAAGCATCGGCAAGAAGGTAATGGGATTGCGGGTGGTGGATGAAAATGGGGGCAAACCTTCGATCAGCCAGTTCATCATCCGCTGGTTGCTCAGGATATCGGATGTGTGGATCGTAATACTTTTGTATTATATCCTCGTATTGCTGACGACTGATGCACAATTTGGACGCGGCGACGTCTTATTAATGGTGATATTCGGCCTGGGATTCCTCATCACAGATATCGTACTGGTGGTTTCCTCCAAAAAAGGTCAACGAACGGGGGACATCCTGGCCAAAACAATATTGATCAGCATCCGGGCCAAAGGGAATATTGAAGAAACGGTTTTCCGGGAAGTGGGTAATAATTACATTCCCGCATTTCCCCAGATCATGCAGTTGAGCGATAAAGATATCAATGCCATTAAAAGCATACTGGAAACGGCCCGGAAAAAAGGAGATGTGAATATGGCTGAAACTGCCGGTGTCAAAATAAAAAATCACCTGGGGATAACAACCGACATGCCGGCTTTTGACTTCCTGGATGTGCTGCTGAAAGACTACAATTTTCTCTCCACCCAGTAAAAAATCCCGGAAGCTCCGGGATTATTAAGAAACTTATTATTATCCTACTAGCCCATGGCACTCAACAGCGAGATCAGGACCAGTAAAAGTGTAATGATGATCACAATGGCCCAGATCGCAAAATAATTTCTTATCCCTGCAAAACCTGCGTTTAATGAAGCCTGGTCATTTGCCCGCAGGGCCTGGGAGAGCTTATTCCCTGCACTAAGTGCAAAGATGGAGCTCACGATCATGATTAACCCTACAACCAGGTAAACGGCCATACCCATATTCCCGATCGTACTGGCGCTTAGACCCGTGCTCCGGTATTCCCCGTACCGGCTGACTGCCTGTTGAACCATGATGCCAAGCACGATGAATAATAAACCCAGGATCATACCTACAACTCCCAGTACTTTGGACCAGGACGCGGCACTCCTTAATGTATAACTGTTCTGGGCATCCAGGTTGAGAGAGAACAATGAAGTGTTTTGATTTTGTTCCATGATACAATTGATTTTGGTTGGTATAAATGTAATGATTTTATGCGTCAGACTTCCCCATGGCTACCGCAATAAGCGACCAGAGGCATTAATACGCTCTTCCGAACAATACCCGTTGTTCAGAGGGATTGCCAGTCAGGATGCATTTGCCTTTTTCTTTTTTATTATTCAACGGGATACAGCGGATCGTTGCTTTTGTTTTTTCTTTGATCGTTGCTTCCGTTTCCGCGGTGCCATCCCAATGGGCAGAGATGAACCCTCCTTTTTCATCGAGCAATCTTTCAAATTCATCCCAGTTGTCGGCAGGAGTAATATGTTCATCCCGGTAAGCCTTCGCGTTATTGAACATGCTCTCCTGTATCTCCTTCAGTAAGCTATCCACATATTGTGCTATCCCATCGAAACTCACTACTCTTTTTTCTCTTGTATCCCGGCGTACCACTTCCGCTAAGTTTTGTTCAAGGTCCCGGGCGCCGATCGCAATGCGCACCGGCACACCCTTCATTTCGTACTCTGCAAATTTCCATCCCGGTCTTGCATTATCACTATTATCGTATTTTACCCTGATCCCGAAAGCCTGTAACTCTTTGACAAGCCCGTTCACTTTTGCATTGATAAGCTCTCTTTGCTCATCTCCCTTGTAAATGGGAACAATGACTACCTGCCAGGGAGCCAATTTCGGAGGGAGGATCAATCCGTCATCATCACTATGGGTCATCACCAGGGCTCCCACCAGGCGGGTGGTGACCCCCCAACTGGTAGCCCATACATATTCCAATTGATTGTCTTTATTGGAAAATTTTACATCAAAGGCTTTGGCAAAGTTCTGCCCCAGGAAATGCGAAGTTCCTGCTTGCAAAGCCTTACCATCCTGCATCAGGGCTTCGATGCAATAGGTCTCTACGGCGCCTGCAAATCGCTCGCTGGCGGTTTTGATACCGCGGATCACCGGCACGGCCATGAATTCTTCAGCGAAACGGGCATATATTTCCAGCATTCTTTCAGCTTCTTCGACTGCTTCTTCCCGGGTAGCATGTGCGGTATGTCCTTCCTGCCATAAAAATTCCGCGGTGCGTAAGAATAATCTTGTCCGCATTTCCCAACGAACCACATTGGCCCATTGGTTGATCAGGAGGGGCAGGTCGCGATGCGATTGGATCCAGTCCCTGTAAGAATTCCAGATAATGGTTTCCGATGTCGGGCGAATGATCAGTTCTTCCTCCAGTTTGGCTTCGGGATCCACCATTACGCCACCCTCAGGATCATTCTTTAAACGATAGTGGGTAACGACGGCGCATTCTTTTGCAAAACCTTCCACGTGCGCCGCTTCACGGCTGAAAAAACTTTTGGGGATGAATAAAGGGAAATAGGCATTCACATGCCCGGTATCCTTAAACATTTTATCCAGGGCGGCCTGCATGTTCTCCCAAACTGCGAAACCGTAGGGCTTAATAACCATACAACCCCTTACCGCGGAATAGTCCGCCAGTCCGCCTTTTAATACAAGGTCATTGTACCATTGCGCATAATCTGTTGCTCTCGAAGTGATCTCTTTGCTCATTATTCAACATTTATTTCCGGTTCAATCTTTACATTTAAATTAACAGCGCTCAGTGCAATAATTTCAGACTATGGCTGAATCTTTGCTGCTCTAATGCAAACGTTTGTGTTCCGATAAAAGTCGCACAAAAGTAGTAACTTCATTTCTAAACCGATAAACCCTCGCCATGAAACCATCAATTCTACTCCTGGCATTATCCGTTTTTGCATTCAGCAGTTGTACCACCGCCTATAAGTCCGGCCAAACTCCCGATGATGTATACTATTCTCCCACCCGGCCACAGGAAGATTATGTACAGTCGGATAAAGAAGAGAACAAACCCAACCCATACGATGATCAA
>CAYSIU010000059.1:0-10180 GCA_964431095.1 uncultured Chitinophaga sp.
AAGGTACGGGGCTTTACGGAGAGGAAAAATTAAATAATTATGAATATGAAAATTTTCCGAATGGGCGTAGTTTTATTCCCCGGTTTGTAAAAAATGTGTCATGAAATGGCTGGCATTTGTTGTATGGATTGTTGTTTCGGGTTGCTCTGTCAGCAAAAATCCTCTCCGAAAGCAGGTGAAGCTATTACAAAAAGGAACCATTAAAGATGATACGAGTTATGTGTATTCACTTCCCTATGAAACAGGTAAAAAACATTTTATTGTACAGGGTTATTTCGGCCCTTTTTCACACAAAGAAAGAGCTGCCCTGGATTTTAAAATGAAAAGAGGTACCCGGGTTACAGCTGCCCGCGAGGGCGTGGTAGTAAGGGTAAAAGATGACAGCAACCGCGGCGGATGGAACAAAAAATACAGGCCTTATGGAAATAATATCGTGATCCAGCATCCCGATAGTTCACGTGCCGGCTATTGGCATCTCCAGTACCATGGCGCATTGGTGAAGGTGGGGGACTCCGTAAAAAAAGGACAGGCAATAGCGTTGAGCGGAAAAACAGGATATGCCGCAATGCCTCATCTTCATTTCCTGGTTTGGATCACTCATAACGGGCAATGGCAACAAGTGGCTACCCGTTTCCGGACATCCCGCGGGATCAAATACTTAAAGGGCTGGAAGACATACCAGAAGCCCCCCGAATAAATTACTTTTGGTAAAACCCCGCCCGTTGCAGGAAATCTTTCAGCAATTCATTACCGGTTTAAAAAATACTACGCTGCCTGAATACATTGCGGTGTTTGCTGGCATCGCCAGCGTTTGGTTCAGCCGGATTGAAAATATACTGGTATACCCGGTGGGGCTGATCAATACGATCATTTATATATGGATAAGCTTTAAGGGTCATTTACTGGGAGAAGCTTCTGTGAATTTTTATTATACGGTGATGAGCGTCTATGGCTGGATCGTTTGGGCCAGGCGGGATGCCGCTCAACAGCACCTGGTACATATCACTTATTCGGACAAACGCTGGTGGGTCAACCAGCTTTTGTTTTTCGCCGTTTTCTACCTCGCTATCTACTTTTCGCTTTCTTACCTGAAAAAAGGATTTCTCCCCGGGGCCATCCCCTGGGGTGATGCATTCGCGTCTTCTACTGCTTTCACCGGTATGTGGCTGATGACAAGAAAAAAAGTGGAAAGCTGGTATTGGTGGATCGCTACGAATATTGCTTCCATCCCGCTCTACTTTGTAAAAGGATATGTATTTACCAGTGTGTATTATCTTGTCCTGCTCGTAATGGCCGTGTTCGGGTTACTGGAATGGAGCAAACGGGCCCATGAAACCAAGGCATACAACCAGCGATTGAAAACAGACCCGCTATCCGGTAACCGGTAAACAAAAAAAGAAATAACCGGATTTTCTCTCATTAAATTTGGACATGCAATCCCCGCACTGGCAGGAAAAAACCATACACAAATGGTTATACTTTTTTATCGCGCTTGCCGCGCTGGTCAATTTCAGCGGTTTATTCGTGCCGCTAATGGACCCGGATGCGGGGGTGTATGCTTCGGTTTCCAAAAACATGCTGTTGAACAATGATTATGTCAATCTCTATTACCACGATATAGACTGGCTCGACAAACCGCATTTTCCTTTCTGGATCACCGCCCTTTTTTTTAAACTATTCGGCCTGCATAGTTGGTCGTACAAGCTGCCGGGTGTTCTTTTTGTTATGCTGGGAGCCTGGTATACCTGGCTCTTCGCGAAGAAACATTATAATAAAACCATCGCTCTTTGGGCCGTTTTCATCCTGCTCACGGCCGAACATATCCTGATCTCCAACAATGATGTAAGAGCGGAGCCGTTCCTGACAGGCCTGGTCATAGCGAGCATTTATCATTTTTCGGTTTCCCTTTCAAAAAACAGTATCCGTCACCTGGCAGCCGCTTGTTTTTTCACCGGCTGTTCGATGATGACCAAGGGCCTGTTCACGCTTATTCCCATCGGTGGCGCCGTGGCGGGACAATTAATCATTCAACAAAACTGGAAACAGGTCTTTCACTGGAAATGGTTGCTGGCCTTATTGCTGACCACGATCTTTATTTCCCCGGAGTTATATTGCCTCTGGCGACAATTTGATTCCCACCCTGAAAAAACAATTTTTGGCAGGACACATGTATCGGGGATCCGATTTTTTTTGTGGGATAGCCAGTTTGGTCGCTTCATGAATACGGGACCCATTAAAGGAACGGGAGATCCGTTTTTCTTTTTGCATACATTGCTCTGGGCCTTTCTGCCCTGGGCATTGATCCTTTATGTCGCCATTTTTATGCGGTTCAGGAATAGTGTTAAAAAGATCCGGCCTGAATTCAATGAATGGTACACGATCCCGGGAAGCCTGCTTACTTTGTTGGTTTTCTCCCTATCAAGATTTCAACAGCCCTATTACTCCAATCTCATTTTCCCGATGCTGGCGGTTCTGAGCGCAAATTTCATTTGGCAAAAGATGCAATCGGGGAACAGGGTCTTTGCCATTATTCAAACTGTTATTGCATTTCTCGTTATTGGCCTGGGGGCGGCGGTATTTATTTATTATAAACCTTCGCAAACATCGCTTGCCAGCATTATTATAATCCTTTTACTGCTTTTGTTGCTTTTTTTCCTGCCGGCTCTTGTAAAAAAAGCTGCACCCGCCATCCCCTACCTCCGGTCGGGATTAGCGGTACTGATCGTTAGCCTGTTCGCTAATCTTATCTTTTATCCCGACCTGCTGAAATATCAATCCGGCAATGAGGTCGCTTTTTATATTAATAAAAACCTTCCGGGGATACCGGTAGCCCGGATCGGGATCATTATGCCCTCCGGGGAATTTTATCTTGACCGGCATATGGGAATAACCGATAGCAGCAGTATCGCTGAAAAAAAGTTGTCGAAACCTGTTTTGTTGTTTTTAACGGCCGGGGAGATGGAGCAACTTAAAAGAACCGGATCGCAATTTGAAATGGTAAAAGAATTCAACGATTTTCATGTAACGGTGTTAACGCCGGAATTTCTGAATCCGAAGACCCGGGAACAACAACTGGAAAAGCGATACCTGGTTAAGTTGTTATAGTTATTGCGTTAGATTTTGCTCCTCTAAATAATTTTTCAACTTCTCAAAAACAGTGGAAGCAGGTATCCCTGTTATGCAGGGCCGGGTTTCACAACTTGTTTTGCGATGATTGGCGGCGCTCACGCAGGGCGAGCAGGGAAGACCGAGATAAAATGGCTCAGCATTTCCCAGTGGCAGGTAAAGATGGGGAGTTTCGGGACCGAACAATACAAAAACCCTTAGTTCTGTCACGGCCGCAAAATGCGCCGGTCCCGAATCGTTGGTCAGCATGCAGGCGCTGACGGAATACAAAGGAACCAGGTCGCTAAAGGAAAAAAAACCGGCTGAATTGATCACCCTCTTATCATTGATCTGGTCAGTAACCGCCTGCACATATTCTCTTTCCTCATGGGTGCCGGTCATTATGATAATTATGTTTTTGAACCTGTTCAATAGTTGTCTTCCCACTTCTGCAAAATTTTCCTGCGGCCACCTGCGCTGCGTCAGCATATCGGAGGCGTTTACATTCAATATAACGATCGCTTCCCCCTTCCAGCCGGGATAGAGTTGGTGAATCTTGTCTTTTACGCTCCGGGTAGCTGCTTCACTGATATTAGCTTTTTCCAATCGCAGTTCATGAGGCATTACAGGGACCGTGGCGTAAGCATTGTCAAAAAGATCCAGCGCCTTGTTCACCAGGGAAACAAAATTCACAGCAATATGCACATGGGGGTTGTATCGTACTTTCCGGTTGACCAGGTTGCCGCGGTACAATCCTTCATCATGAAGATTGGTAAACCCCACTCTCGATCTTGCCCCGCTCAGCAAACTGAGAATCGCTGTAAAGCGGGAAAACAATTCCAGGTCAATCACCGTGCTGATTTTTTTCTTCCTGCACCAGGCCATGAACCGGAAAATATCGGCCATCAGGCCAAAAAAATTATCCGCCTTCATTTTAAAAATATTGGCGGCCGGGATAGTGTTCAAAATTTCCAGGCTTTTGTAATTCTTTTTGAAAATGACAAAATAAAGTTCGGCCCCTCCGGTTTGCTGTAGTTTCTGCATCGCGGGGTCGGCAAGGATGGCGCTGCCCATCTCGGACAGCTCGATAAAAAGAGTGCGCCTGGTATTGGGCTTCTTTCTTTTCGCCCCCCCGATAAGGTCCGATAGCCAGCAAAAGGGGCTCAGCAGAAAACAAACCGGTATTCCCACCCACCGGTCAATGAATCGCATTGTATTCACGGTCATGCTGCTGTTGCTTTATCTGAAAGTTGCGTAAAAATAGCGTTATTCATCCTTGTGCAGCAAACCTTTTTGTTTATAGTTTGTTCGATTATAATTTTGAATTTCCGTTTTTCACGGGCAAAACATTTTCATTGACTCCTCTTAAAAAAATAGTGGTCATCGGGCCCGAAAGCACGGGCAAAAGCACCCTGTGCGAACAGCTGGCACAACATTACAATACCACCTGGTGCCCGGAGTTTGCCAGGGAATACTTGTTGACCCATGGTGGCGATTATAGGTATGAGGATCTCCTGGATATTGCAAAAGGACAGCTCGCGATGGAGGACGAGTTTGTGCAGTCGATAGCGGGGAGTCCGGATTTCGGGATGTGGGAAGAGTCCAGGGGCGATAAACCATCCACTCAAGGCTCCGGGCTGTTGTTCATCGACACCGATATGTACGTTATGAAAGTATGGTGCGAATTTGTGTTTGGAAAATGTCATCGGTTTATACTCGACCAGATCATTGCAAGAAATTATGATCTTTATTTACTCTGTAATATCGATCTGCCATGGATAAAAGATAAGCTGCGGGAGTACCCTGACGCCTTGACCAGGAAAAAATTGTATGCGATCTACAAAGACATCATGATCAATCAAATGGTTCCCTGGACAGAGATCAGCGGCGATTATGATGAAAGATTGGAAAAGGCAATAACCGCTGTCGATAAAATCGTGCTTCATCGCTGATATTATTACAGCACCCCAACGTTTTTCTCTCACAATCGCTTGCCATAGATCAGCAGGCCCCAGATCAGGGCGATCCCGAATACAATCAAAATGACGCCATTGATCCGGTTGATGATATGAATATTGTGAGGCGTGAGTCTGGTACGGATCTTCCCGGCAAGAACCACTTTCAGCGTATCGGTTCCCAGCATCCATAACAGGCAGGTGGTGAAAATAATAATGCGCTCTTTGATGGTATGATTGATGACCGCCGTGGACGTGGTGAGCCAAAAAATAAAAACAGCGGGATTCAGTGTATTCATAAAATACCCCGATAAAAATATTTTGGCATAATCGCGCTTGCGAAATCTAAACACCTGTTTGCCTTCTTCATTCACATTTACTTTTTTGAAAAAAAGGAAATAGATCCCGATAGACACAAGAAAAATGCAGCCCGCTATCCCGATCTCCGTTTTATACGCCTTCAGGCTATCGAAGACCCGGGTAAAAAAATTGCTGAAAATCACCAGGGTGATATCGCTTGACGAAACACCGAACACGAAAGCAAAACCGCCCCGGTGGCCATTGTTCAGGCTTTGTTTGATAATGGAAAAAAGAATCGGGCCCACTGAAATGCTCAGCAGCAATCCGAATGTTAACCCTTTTATGATCGATTCCCACATACGGCGAGTAATCACTAAAAATAAAAAACCTCTTTCATAAGCAGAAAGAGGCGCTGTTCGTCCCTCGTGCTTTTAAATATGACCGGTGGCCAGGAATTGTTCCCAGTCTTTCAGCATCTTTCCCTTCATCACCCGTGGAAACTTATGCTGGCTTCCCAGTTTGCCTTTTAATTCCATGAATTTCATGAATTTTTCTTCCGGTAGCACTTCCAGGAACACTTCTTTCAGGGCGCTGTCTCTTTCGGTGGCATAATCGTCGTTCAGCATCCGCAGGTTCTCATCAATCCGCTTCCCCAGTTGTACCGGATCCGCTTTGTCATTCGTGGCAACATACCAGCGATGAGCAAACAGGCTATCATAGGGAAACCCGACCACGGTGTATTCGGGAATGCAGATATTGAATTCCTCGCTCACCAGCTCGATCGCTTTATTCATATTCTCCACGCTCAGGTGTTCCCCGGTAAGACTCAAAAAATGTTTAGTGCGGCCGGTGATCACTACTTCGCTTTTTTCCATGTCAACGAATTTGATGGTGTCCCCGATCAGGTATCGCCAGGCCCCGGCATTGGTGCTCATCAATAATGCATATTCTTTCCCGGGCTCCACCTCGTGGATCATTATCGCCTGCGGATCGGCCACTATATTTCCTTCACTGTCAAAATTCTTATCGTCGAACGGCACAAATTCAAAGAAGATATTATTATTCAGGATCAGTTGCATCCCCCTTGCCTGCTCTCTCGATTTATAACCGATAAACCCTTCGCTGGATAAATAATTCTCGATATACACAATGGGTTTGCCCAGCAGTTTTTTAAATCCTTTCTTATAAGGTTCAAATGCTACGCCCCCATGTACAAAAAAGCTGAAATTGGGCCAGATCTCATGAATATTCTTCACTTTATAATGATCGATCACCATTTCCATGCACATCTGGCACCAGGCGGGAACCCCAACAATATAACCGATATCCCATTCCCGGGCATGCTCCACTATTTCATTCAGTTTTTGATTCCAGTCCTGTATCCTTGCAATACGCCCGCCGGGTTTATAAAATGTCTGGAACCAGAAAGGTCTTTTCTTGGCGAGGATGCCGCTCAGGTCGCCGGCAAACCAACCCGCTTTCCCTTTTTTAAGATCCGTTGCACCGCCCAACATCAGGAAGCCCTTGGTCATGGCTCTTTTATTGGCCTCCTCGTATCGCATAATGCTCAGTAGCTGGCGCAGGTAATTGATCGTATTACTGCGCAGGATATCCTTGGTAACGGGTATGTATTTACTGGCGGCTTCTGAGGTACCTGAGCTCAGCGCATAATATTTGATCTTCCCCGGCCAGGTCACGTCCGGCACGCCTTCCAGCGTTTTCTTCCACCATTCTTCATATATCTTGCTGTAATCATGAACCGGCACAAGTTCTCTGAATCGTTCGGCGGGATGCCGGCTCAGCAGGGCATCATCAAAATGATAATGCTGGCCAAACTCAGTGAATCTTGCCTTCTTCAAGAGTTTCTTCAAAACCTTAACCTGCTGTCGCTCGGGGTCATTGGGCGGTATCCGCAATGCCAAAGCAATGGCGCGGGGTAGCTTTATGTCTATGATGGTCGCCATGTATTGGTCCAGGACCGGGTTAAAGTTACAGAATGATTGTTTTTAAGGGTTTTCAGCCCCCAAGCACCCGGTACGTCCTTGCTATCAATTTCAGATCATTGACAGGATCATAGTCCCGCGCATACCAATAATCGATCCGCTGCAGGCTTTCGGCCGGTAATGACCGTGATACAGAAAGAGGCTGACCATTACTGGCGATCACGCCTGGGCGGATGCGCGGAAGATCTTTTCCCGAAGCGGCATACCCGATCCAGGTCTTTTGCGCCAGCAGAACCGAAAAACAATTTCCCAAAAATGAAAATGGTTTTTTTACAAGCAGGAATTGAAGCGGAAATGTGATGAGCGCAACAACCGAAACAAGAATATCCACGAGTCGCTTCAGCCGGCGATTGTAAGGGTTGGCCAGCTTGAACCCGTTTTCCTTTGACAACGCTTCTCCCGAAATATTCCTGGAAAGACTTCCCACAATACCACGGCTGCCGCTCGCGTGGATCTTAACACGGGTCCGGCGGGGCAGTTGCTGCATGCTCTCAATAATATCCCTGAATGATAATGTTCCTTCACAATAGATGATCTCCCGGAATGGAAGGATCCGGGAAAGTTTCTTCAGCTCTTTCCAATGACCAATGGCATTACTCTCGTTTTCGTTGAGGACAACCCTGCCCAATACTTCCTGCTGCAATCCTGATTCTGTTAGTAGCTCCATGGATTCGTTAAATTCTTCCGGCGAACCGGCAATGACGGTGCTGAAATGTCCTTCTTTTTCCTTGTTGCTGCTCAACACATGGGTTTGGATCAGCATCCATCTTAAAACACTGATCAACACAAAAGCCAGTAAGGCGCCGAAAAGAATGATGGCCCTTGAGAACCGGTACTGCTCCGGCAGGAGTGCATAACCGGCCAGTAACACGATACTGGCGATCAGCGTGGAGCGCACCAGTTCCGTCCGTTTATACCAGCGATCGTAAAGCCCGGCATAATAAGCGGTCAGCAAATAAAAAATAGTGAAGAGCGGGAAAGACACCCATAATAACCTGTTCTCATAGTGTATCTCTGTTTTTACGTATTCGTTCCAGATATTTTTCACCAGCCAGAAAGAAAGAAGAATGAGCCCCGCATCCAGCAGCGGCAAACCTACCCGCCGGATAAAATGACCGATCGCCGTCAGTCCAGCCCTGAACCAGATCGCCGTATGAACCAGGAAATTAAAAATCCCGGCCCTGCTGCCCCCGTAATGCTTGCGGACGAATATGCTCATCGCAGTATAAAACATCCGCACATAATTCATACTGCCCTTGCGGGTGCTTTCACCTTTAAAATGGATGATATTGCTTCCTGCGAAATAATAATTTTTGAATCCCGACTGCTGGATACGATAGCTCAGGTCCACGTCTTCGCCGTACATAAAAAATGCTTCATCAAATCCACCCACTTTTTCCAGTACTTCTTTTTTCAGCATCATAAATGCACCCGCCAGTACATCCACCGAATGGGTCTTGTTTTCATCTATATGACCGAGATGATAACGCGAAAAAGTCCGGGAGCGGGGGAAAAGCCTGGATAACCCGAATAGTTTATACAATGAAGTCAGGGGTGAAGGAAAGGATCGTTTGGATTCTTTCAGGAACCGGCCGCTGCCATCCAGCATTTTTATTCCCAGGGCTCCTGCATCCGGCTGTGAAGAAAGAAAAGCCATGCATTGCCGGAAGCAATCTTCGGGAATGATGGTATCGGGGTTGAGAAAAACGATATAGTTTCCCGAAGCCAGGGCACGACCCTGGTTGCAGGCTTTGGCAAAACCCAGGTTCTCCGTGTTGCAGATAAAACGAACCCCGGGGAATGAGGGCCGCAGATACTCCACGCTATTGTCGGCTGAATGATTGTCGACCACGATGATCTCGGATTCGATCCCCTGGGTGGCCTTGCATACCGAAAAAAGACATTGCTCGAGGAAATGCTTTACATTATAATTGACTATGATAACCGAAAGCTGCAAATGGTATCAGGGTTAGATGTACGAAGTACGAAGTTTTCAGGAACAGTTCAAAATAAGGCGCCTTACTCAAAATCCTCACAATCTGTGCGATCCGTGTTTATCTTTGCCCATGCTTAAATCAACCCTGATCAAAGCTGCCCGGGCCGGTGCTAAGGAGATCCTTCGTTTTTTCAACAAGGACTTTGTCATCAGTAATAAGGAAGGGATCAATAACCTGGTCACCGAGGCCGATCATGCTTCGGAAAGAGCGATCATCGATGTCATTCAGCAGGATTTCCCTGAACATCGCCTGCTCACCGAAGAGACGGGGGAGATCATCCGTGATTCGGATCACAAATGGATCGTGGACCCGATCGATGGGACCATCAATTTTGCCCATGGCATCCCGCTCAATTGTGTTTCCATTGCAATAGAAAAGGCGGGTGTAATAGTGATGGCGGCAGTTTATAATCCGCATATGGATGAGTTTTTCTTTGCCGAAAAGGGAAAGGGGGCCTTGCTGAATGATAAACCTATTCAGGTCAGTGAAGAAATACAAGCGGTCAGGTCCTGCCTGGTAACCGGCTTCCCCTACACGTATATTAATATGCCCAATGGCCCGCTTGATATTTTTGAACGTTTTATCCGGAAGGGTGTTCCTGTAAGGCGACTGGGTTCCGCCGCCATTGATCTTTGCTGGGTGGCTGCCGGGCGGTTTGATGGGTTCTATGAACATAAGCTGGAGCCCTGGGACAGTGCTGCGGGTTACCTGATCGTGGAAGAGGCGGGAGGAAAAGTAACGGATCATGCGGGCAATAAGTTTTCGGTCTACCAGCACAAAGTGTTGGCGACGAACGGGAAGATCCATGATGAAATGGTGG
>CAYSIU010000060.1:0-10029 GCA_964431095.1 uncultured Chitinophaga sp.
ATCTCGGGTACTCCAAACAATGCGGTCTCGAGGGTGGCAGTGCCGGAAGTGACCAATGCAGCGCTTGCCTGCCTCAGCAAAGGATAGGTTTGACCACTGACGGAGGAAACATTCGAATGATCTTTCAGGAAAGTTTCGTAAAAACGATCCTCCACTGCCGGGGCTTTGGCAATGATAAACTGGTGGCCGGGAAAGGACCGGCTCACTTCCAGCATCACGGGTAGTTTCTTACGGATCTCTTGTTTCCTGCTTCCGGGTAGTAAAGCGATGAGAGGGGAGTCGGAAGCCAGGATCCGGGAACCGGGATTAGTGGCCATAAACTTATCAATTTCTTCTACCAAAGGATGCCCGACATATTCCACTTCCCAGTTCCATTTATTTTTAAAATACTCTTTTTCAAAAGGCAGGATGACCAGCATTTTATCAATGCAATTTTTCATCTGCTTCACACGGTTCTCTTTCCAGGCCCATACCTGGGGCGAGATATAATAAATAATTTTCCCCCGGGATTTTTGGAACAGCCCTATTTGGCGGGCCCAGCGGGCGATGCGAAGATTGAAACCCGGGTAATCGATCAGGATCAGGGCATCCGGTTGGTATTGAATGATATCTTCTTTGCAGAATTTCAGGTTGCGGAATATGGTGCGGAGATTTCCCAGCACTTCGGCAAAACCCATAAACGCAAGATCGCGGTAGTGTTTGACCAGCTCGGTTCCCTGCTCTTCCATCATATCACCGCCCCAGCCCCGGAAACGGGCATCCGGATCCCTTTTTTTTAATTCCCGGATAAGATGGCTGCCATGCAGGTCCCCGGAAGCCTCCCCTGCAATGATGTAATATTTCATACCGGGTCCTTTAGGGGTCAGTTAATGATTTTTAATATTAAGATGCCGATGCCATACATCATCGTAACAATAAAGATCCCTTTAGCGGTGTCATCCCGGTGGGTATTCACATAAATGGTGAAAAGAACGGCATTGGCCAGCAGGCTGAGCGCCCCCACAGAAGTGATCATCTTGCTGTCGTGCATAAAATATTCAAGGAATTCTTTGAAATGATAGGAGGGGAATCTTACAAAATAGATCACAACCAGTCCCAGCAGGGGGCCGATCAATCCCAATACCAATCCCAGCCTGAGCTTGTCTTTTGTCAGTATCATTCTTTCCAGAGTTTTTCCAACTGGCTTTTCAATTTGTAATTCGTAAGGTCAAATTGGATCGGTACCACGCTGGCGTAGTTATTAGCCAGCGCCCACACATCGGTATCTTTTCCTTTGTCAAAGTTCACAAACTCACCGGTGAGCCAGTAATAATGACGGCCCTGCGGATCGTTCCGTTCAATAAAATCCTCTTCGTATTTGGCATAAGCCTGCCGGCAGATCTTAAAACCTTTCAGGAGTTCAGGCGCCACCGAAGGTATATTCACGTTCAGCACTGTGTGTTTGTCCAGCGATGTGCCGAGCATTTTTTCCACGATGATCCGTACATATTTCCGGGCAGCCGTGAAATCGGCGTCGATCCTGTAATCGAGTAAAGAAAATCCGGCCGAGGGGATGCTTTCAATAGCAGCTTCTACGGCGGCAGACATCGTGCCGGAATAAATCACATTGATGCTGTGATTGGCACCGTGGTTAATACCGCTGAGACAAAGATCCGGTTTGCGGTACAGCACTTTATCCACGGCAAGCTTTACACAATCGACCGGAGTGCCGGTACAGGACCAGGTCTCCACATTTTCCATAGAATGGATCTTATGTAAACGAAGGGGCTGGCCGATGGTAATGGCATGCCCCATGCCTGATTGAGGTTTATCGGGAGCCACTACCACTATTTTACCCAGGTCCTTCACCGCCTCCACCAGGTTCATGATACCCGGGGCAGTAACACCATCGTCGTTAGTAATCAGGATGACCGGTCTTTCCTTTTTTACCGTGGAGATGCTTTTCGTAGGAGTGGCTTTCCCTCGTTCGCGTCGGGCAGGTTCTTTCTTTGCCATAGGGGCAAAAATCTTTGTTTTTTCCGGGTTAACCAAAACAGCACCCCGAAAAGCTTTTGAAATTCTAATTTAATTAGTATTTTGCAGCTAAATAAATTAGCCCTTTATGGCTTTAGCAAATAGAAACCTGAAATACCTGCGCAAACTCCGGGGATGGACCCAGGAAGAATTTGCCAGCAAACTTCGTATCAAACGTTCCCTGCTTGGTGCTTACGAAGAAGAGAGAGCCGAACCCCGGATCGATGTCCTGGAAGTAGTGTGTGATATCTTCAGGTTGACACTGGACGAAATTCTCCGGAAGGACCTGAGTGATAACAAATCCAACTATCTCGCCAAACGAAGGGCCATGAAGTTGGCAACCGGCCGACCCGATATTCCTTTTGTGCCGGTAAAAGCCGCGGCGGGATACCTGGCAGGTTATGCCGATCCCGAATTTGTAGATGAGCTCAACAGTTTTACTTTACCGATGCTGGCGGGAGGCAATTACCGGGCTTTTGAGATTGTTGGTGATTCCATGCTGCCAACACCCAGCGGTTCGGTGATCGTAGGGGAGAAAGTAGAAAACCTTGAAGATGTAAAGAACAACACAGCGTGTATTGTAGTATCACGCAACGAAGGAATTGTATACAAAAGAATACAGAGAAACGGGCGGCAAAAAAATAAACTGACCCTGGCAAGCGATAATCCTTCTTTTCATCCCTACACCATCAATACGGAGGAGGTCATGGAAATGTGGCAGGCGCAGGTGGTCATTTCAAAAGCCAATATGCAACATCGGTGGGATATGACACAATTGGCCAACGTGGTAAGTGATTTACAGGACCAGGTGAATACACTGAAACGGAGAATGAATTAGTATATTCCCCCGTTTTTACTTCTTTTTTGCAGTTTTCTGCAGCAGTTATCCCGCCTTGCAGCTCATCTTTTATATTTGCAGGTCGGAAATCAAAGCATGACGCTGAGAAAATATATCTGCTTACCCCTTTTGTTACTGGTTTGTAGTTCCTTGTTTTCACAGGTCAGAACCGTACAAGCCATAAAAATCACACAGGCACCCAAAATAGACGGGAACCTGAACGATCCCGCCTGGGCCAATGCCCCGGTACTCACCGATTTTATACAAAACTTCCCCACTTTTGGAATTCCCGGCTCCCGAAAAACCGAATATTAATGTGTGTACGTCACCATTGGCCTTTAGGGGCGGACGTATTTAAGTGGCGACCCTGCGCTCAACGGAAGGAAGCTCACCGGCAGGGAGGCTGCACAGCAAACCGACGTGGATTAGTTCTCTGTTTTTTTAGCCACCTACAATGATCATCGGACCGTCTACCAGTTCCTTGTTACAACTGCCAATGTGCAGACGGATGCAAGACTGGGACCGAATCTTGCCGGTGACTATAATTCTTTTGGCGATAAAACATGGGATGCCGTCTGGGAAAGCCAGGTAAAAATGCAACCAGACGGTTGGTCGGTGGAAATCAGGATACCCTATATCTCATTACGCTTTGCAAAAAAAGACCTGCAGGATTGGGGGCTGCAGTTGCTTCGCTATATCCGGCGCAATAACGAGAACAGTTACTGGAGTCAGGTTGATCCAAAGATCAACGGTTTTGTCAACCAGTTTGGCAATCTCAACGGGTTAAAAGATATTCAGCCGCCGCTTCGTCTCAGCTTTGCGCCGTATGTCACAACCGGTTACCGGAGTTCGCCGCAGACGAACGGTTACCTCAATGAATGGCTGCGCAATGGGGGGATGGACCTCAAATACGGGCTCAACGAAAGCTTCACCTTGGATGCAACACTGGTGCCCGATTTTGGCCAGGTGATCTCCGACAATGTGGTGAACAATCTTACCCCCTATGAGGTCAGGTTCAATGAGAACAGGCAGTTCTTTACTGAAGGGACGGAACTGTTCAACAAAGCCAATTTATTTTATTCAAGAAGGGTGGGTACCACGCCTCCCGGTTACAGTACCGTGAGGGATTTTGTGGCGTCGAATCCGCAATGGGAGATCCTTAAAAATCCGTCCGTAACACGGTTGTACAATGCCGCCAAATTCTCCGGGAGGAACCAACAGCGGCTGGGTATCGGTATTTTCAATGCAGTTACCGCGGAGATGAAAGCGAAGATCAGGAATACATCCAACGGGAAAGATTCGGTGATTGAAACGGCCCCATTGGCTAATTATAATATACTTGTCCTCGATCAGGTATTGAAAGGGCAGTCTTACCTCACATTCACCAATACCGATGTCCTTCGCAGCGGAACCAACCGCGATGCAAATGTAACCGCGCTGGATGCCGCCTTGTATGATAAACAAAATGTACATGCCCTGACAGGGACGATCCGGTACAGCAAGGTTTGGGGAATGGGTCCCTATGATGGCTATAATACCAGTCTTAAGTATGGAAAAGTAAGCGGTAACTGGCAGTATTTTTTTTCGGGGAATATCGTGTCGGCCAACTACGATCCGAATGACCTTGGATTCCAGCTCGCACCCAACGAAATCTCTTACCGTGCTAACCTGACCTACCGTCAATATCAACCAACGAATACATTTATTACCTACAGTTATTCTTTCAGCCCGAGGTTACAATATTTATACAACCCCTATGCCTACCGGAAAATTGACCTGACCGGTCTTGTCTTCGTTGTTTTTAAGAATTTCTGGGATATCACTTTTGTTTCGAACATCACGCCGGGGTCGGAATGCAATTATTTTGAATTAAGAACGGCGGACCGCTACTTACGTTATCCCAGCAACTATTTTTTCCAGGTATCCGGCAGCACCGACAGCCGCAAAAAACTTTTTGTCCGGTATGGTGTCACTTATGCAGTAGCTCCCCGGTACAATAATGTATACACCGGGATTAGTCTCGGTATGCGCTACCGGTTCAGCAATAAACTTTCTCTTGATCTGCAGACCGATTCCCATGTGGAGAAGAACCAGCTCGGATATGCG
The DNA here is from genome assembly GCA_964431095.1 of uncultured Chitinophaga sp. Taxonomy (GTDB): domain Bacteria; phylum Bacteroidota; class Bacteroidia; order Chitinophagales; family Chitinophagaceae; genus JJ008. Next base: position 4,958 of record CAYSIU010000060.1, read on the forward strand.
TTTGTCAGGGAAAATAATGGCGACCCGATCGTCGCATTCCGGGACAACAGGGATTTTACATCGCTGTTGTCGGGGATCTATAATTTCAATTCGAGGATGAACCTGACCCTGCGGGCAAGGCACTACTGGAATAAAGTGAATTACCTGAGTTTCCACGATGTTGATGCAAAAGGCTACCTGCTGGACCGGCCTTTTATCAATGGCAAAGATGAAAATATTAACCTCTTCAATCTTGATGCTTTTTTTACCTGGGATTTCCGGTTGGGTAGCCGGCTGATCCTGGGGTATAAGAACTGGCTGGGAGAAGATGAGGTCGTGAGCCTGGCGGGAAATAATTCTTACCTCCGCAACCTGGGCAAGACATTCGACCTGCGACACGGAAATGAACTGACCATTCGCTTTATTTATTTCCTGGATTACAACCAGCTCCGTCGTAAACGTTAACTGATCTTAATGATCTCTTCCGGGGTAATGACATAAACGGTTTCCCCTTTTTCGGGCGTTACCCGGTACGTACCGGTGAACCGGCTGAATGCGGGAAGGATACAATGCTCTTTTGCAAAATAGAAGCAGGGAAATCTCAAGGACTGCCGACCCGTTCCCTTCAGGGTGATACCGGGATGTACATGCCCGCTGAATGTGTAAAGCGTTTTGGCGGTTTGTTTTTTCTTGTAACGGCTATCTTCATGACGGAACAGAAATTCACCGACCGGCAGTTCCCATTCATGAAAATTTATCCTCGCTTCCCGGTACCAGCGCTCTTCGAGTATATCATGATTTCCTTTAACCAGGTCAATATGCAATAAAGAGAAATCCTTGCGCCACTTCATAAAAAGGTCCAGTTCTTTATTGAAGGAACTGTGGGTAAAATCTCCGACAATAATCAGCCGTTCGGCTTTGTAGAGATACAACATCGCCATTAACCGCTGGAGGTCTGCTTTATAAATGCTCTGGGGCACTGCAATGCCGGATTTGCGGAAATGACCGGTCTTTCCCAGGTGAAGATCGGCGACGATCAATGCATTCTCTTCCTCCCAGAAAAGACAGCGTTCCGGCGAGACCCAGAAAGTATTATTGTGTATGATATGGGGAACAGGATTTTGCATGCACTTTTCACCGTGCTTTTCATATGAACAGACCCGCAAAGATACTACAAGCTTTGCCACATGAGGAACCAGATCCCCCAATGGTGAGACAGTTAATCATTTAACTCCTGTTGCATCTTCCTGACGCGGTCCTCCAGTTTTTCGGAAGAAAGATCTTCCCGCATACTGTCCACTTTTATCGGGAAACAGAATGGGGTGAGCTTTTGGGGGAAACTGATCAGGATCTTTGATCGTTGGACCCTCTCCAGCATATCCCTGAGCCGGGCTTCTTCCATTTGCTGGTCGAGTACCTCCTGGTACGCCTGCCGTAATAATAAGTTACTCGGTTCATATTCGCTGAATACGTTGAAGAGGAGCGAAGCGGAAGATTGCAGGTGCCTTGCCTTTTTTTGCTCACCGGGCATACCCTGGAAGATCAACCCGCCGATGACGGCAATATCTCTGAATTTTCGTTTAGCCATCTCCGTGCTATTCACGCTTCGTTGGATATCGTTGAGCAGGTCATCAGGAGAAAACAGTTCGTATACATTGCTGTCGTCCACCGGGATGGGTTGATCGCTCAACAGTTCAAACCCATAGTCATTCATGGCAAACGAGAAACTGATCGGCCGGATACGGCTGATACGGTACGCCAGGATGGCGGCCATCGCCTCGTGTACCAACCGGCCTTCAAAAGGGTAAACAAAAAGATGAAAACCTTCCTCCGTCTCTATATGTTCGATCAGCAATTCATTTTCTTTGGGGACATGCGAAAGTTCTTGTTGCAGTTTAAATAAAGGCTGCAGCGATATTAGTTCTTTTGAATGCAGAGACATGATTAAACTACCGGAAGCCGTTTGATCCAGCGTCTCGCGCAACTTCCTTCCCAGATTGGCACTTAACGGCATGCGACCACCCTGCCAGCTGGGTACAATGGATTTTTTTTTATTGGAGAGCCTGACCAATGCAGTCATGTCTTTTATCATCACAAACTCCAGCCGCCTTCCCGCCAGGGTGAAAACATCCCCCTGTTCAAGCCGCGACACAAAATATTCCTCGATCATCCCTACATAACCGCCACTGATGAATTTTACTTTCAGCATGGCTTCACTTACGATTGTTCCGATATGCACCCGGTGGCGCATTGCCACTTTCCGGCTTTTGATGCTATAGACTCCGTTTTCCACTTCCACTTTCCTGAAATCATCATATTGTTGCATCGCATTACCTCCTTCGGTGATGAAATGCAGCAATTGTTGCCATTCCATTTGACCCAGATCCTTATAACAATGAGTAGAAACGATTTCTTTATAAGTTTCATCGGGTGAAAAGCCGTCCGAAATGGCGATCGTATTCAAATATTGCAATAACACATCATAACAAAGCATCATAGGAATGCGGCTTTCTACCAGGTTTTCTGTCATGGCTGATTTTAAGGCAGCCGCCTCCATCAGTTCGAGTGAATGTGTGGGTAAAAAATAAATCTTGCTGATCGCACCAGGACTGTGTCCGCTTCGTCCTGCCCTTTGCAGAAAACGGGCCACACCTTTGGGGGAACCCACCTGGATCACGGTCTCGACCGGGCGGAAGTCAACACCCAAATCCAGACTGGCAGTGCAAACCACGACTTTCAGTTTACCACTGTGTAAATTTTCTTCGATCCAGCTTCGCAATTCCCGATCGATCGACATATGGTGCAAGGGACCCGAACCGGCCAGGTCAGGGCATACATTCAACAGGGTCTGGTACCATGTTTCGCTCATCCCGCGGGTATTGATAAAAATGAGGGTGGTTTTGCTTTGCTGGATGATGGGGGTGACCTGGTGTGCCAGTTTTATCCCGAGATGACCGGCCCAGGGATATTTTTCAATTTCTTCGGGAAATATCGATTCGACTTCGATTTGTTTTTGCAGGGATGCCCTGATAATAATGCCCGGATTTGCATCAGCCCCCATGCTCTGCCCGGAGTCTTCAACCCCGGCCTCTCTCAGGGTGGATAAAGGTAAAAGCAACACCTTTTTCGCTTCTTCAAGATTTCCGATTGTGGCGGAAATCCCCCAAATGGAAGGAATACGCTTGACCATTGACCATTGACAATTCACAATCCTGCTGATCGCCAGTTCCACCTGCACTCCTCTTTTGCTTCCCAGGAGTTCGTGCCATTCATCCACGGCAATGATTCTTAGCGATGAAAAGATGTCACGGTATCCTTTTTGTGCCAGCAGCAGGTGCAAACTTTCGGGGGTAATGATCAGTACTTCGGGCATTTGTTTTTTTTGCCGGGCTCTTTCTGCGGTATCCGTATCGCCATTACGGATCCCGATCCTCCAGCTCATTCCAAGCTCTTCGATTACTTCTTCCATGGCGCGGCCGATATCTTTGGCCAATGCACGAAGCGGTGTGATCCAAAGCAATTGAAGACCGCAATTCTTTTTCTTTTTATAATCCCCGGGGTATCGGTTGATGAATTCAATAAGGGCACCGAGGAATACAGAAAAAGTTTTTCCGCAACCGGTGGGTGCATTCACCAAACCACTTTCTTCATTGATGATCTGTTGCCAGGTCTGTTGCTGGAACAAAAAAGGCTGACGGTCTTTGGCGGAGAGCCAATCACAAATGACCCGGTAACCCGTTGACTCATCGAGTGGGGAAAACATAAATAAAATTACAAACTTGCCATGCTTTTGCCACTAACGGACGCCCGGCAATGAATCTTTCTTTGTTTTTGCGGCCAGTCGCTCCCGGGCCTGTTTCAGCATATCTTTCAGGTAGGGTTCATTCCCGATATCGATCTTGCTGATCTCGGCGATACAGGCCGAATCATTACCAACTGTGAAATAATTGGCCGCCAGGTTTTTGATGGGGATATCATAGTAAGGCGTCAGTTTCAACGCCTTTAGATAATTGCTGATGGCACTGTCATATTTCTTCATGTCGGTATAAATAGTTCCGATATTATTATAGACCATCGCACTGTTGGGGTTGTACTTTCTCGCTTTTATCGCTTCTCTCATTGCCTGGTCATAATCTTTCAGTTCTTTCCAGGCAACCGCGCTATAGAGTTCTAGTGGCTGGCCCAGGCCATCCACGGTAACAAAAATACTCTTCCCCGCCCTGGTCTCATCGATGACATCATTGTATTGCCCGGCTTTGTTGTCAGCATTTGCCTTTGTAATATGTATTTCAAAATTGTGCTTCTTGATACTCAGGAAAAAATTGAAAGCAGCCAGCACCAGGAACAGCACGGCCCAGGTTTTGTTAGCGGTTGTCCGTTTTTTTACAGCTCCTGTCGCAGCCGATGACATGGTATTGACATAGAGCCCCAAGAGTATACCACCCGTGAGGGTGAAATAAAAACTGTGTTCAATACGTTCCGCCGGGAAACTGAACATACAATCCGTGGCAAAAGCCCCTAACCCCGCCAGTAGTAAGATGACCAATATCCGCCTGTCGTCTGTCTGGGACGCAAGGATGGTTTTAAACCCAATGACAACCAGGAGCAGCCAGACACCGAAAAACAAAACAGCTCCCGGGATCCCCGTTTCACTAGCCACCTGCAGGTACACATTATGAGGACGATCGGGTGCATAATGGCCTTTTGCCTCAACCAGGCCTTCCAGTCCATATGCCGGAAGGGCAATATTCCAATTGGCAACACCGACACCCGTCATCGGTCTTGCTTTAATCATTTGAATTGTTTTTTGCCAACCCCTGATTCTTTCCCGGGCATCTTCTCCGCTCCAACCGGTATCAGTCGTAGGTTTTGTAATGGTCAGGGCCCTTTGTTTTAATGATTCGCTGAGAGTGCCTTCCTGGTCCGAAGCAAACGCCAATGCTGCAAGCGCTGCGATCAGAACAAAAGATGTCAAAGCGCCGAGTACCCATTTCTTCCGTTCAGCTTTTGTAAAAAGGATCACGAGCAAGGTTGAACCCAGCAAGATACCGGCTGCAGCCAGCCAGGCCGAACGGGTCTGAGACAAAATAAGA
>CAYSIU010000061.1:0-9988 GCA_964431095.1 uncultured Chitinophaga sp.
TAAGGGCAGTCCGTACCAGGTAAAGGGTACAGTAGGCGAATTTGCACAAGGTTTTGTCATCGCTGACCATGCCGACGGGTGCTGTATCAATGATCAGAACGTCAAATTGGTTCCGCAACGCCGCAAAGAGTTCCGCGACTTTCGTATCCAGCAACAGCTCTGCCGGATTGGGAGGAATGGGGCCGCATCCCAGTACAAAAAGATTTTCATTTCCCGGAACAGGTTTTATTAATTCATCCAGTTGGGCTTTCCCGATCAGGTAATTGGTAATCCCGGGTCCTTTGGGAACGGCAAGACTGGAAAGGATTTTGGGTTTGCGGATGTCAAATTCAAGAATGATCGTTTTCTTCCCCGCGAGCGCCATCACCGCTCCGATATTAATGCTGATAAAGGATTTGCCTTCACCACTGAAGGAAGAAGTCACGAGTAAAGTTGTTTTCTCGGCCTTTCCCGTAATATACTGCAGGTTGGAGCGGATGATCCGAAACTGTTCCGCTACCATGCTCCGGGTAGTTTTGTTGACAACCAGCGCTTTGCCTGAATAGGAATGGCCTACTTCTCCCAAAATGGGGGCGCTGGTAATTTTTTCAACATCGAACCGGGTGCTTACTTTATCATTCAGCACTTCACCGGCGAAAATAAAGAGCGCCGGCAGTGCCAACCCTACGAGTATCGCCATTATCTGTATGGATCGGCGTTTGGGTTTTACAGGTGTCAATGCGATATAGGCCCGTTCGACGATCTGGGAATTTTCAATATTGGAAGCCCGGGAAATGGCCGTTTCCTCCCTTTTTTCCTGCAACAAATTATATATGCTCTGTTTATTGTCGACCTGCCTTTTTATCTCATAAAACCCCCGCTCTTTATAAGGCATGCTTTTCAATTGGGATTGGGACCGCCCGCTGTTCTCTTCCAGCGCAGCGATCGTTTTAGCAAAAGATCGTTTGATATTAGAAAGGTTTTCCAGCAGGCTGATCCTTAACTTCTCAATTTGCCCGTTGGTTTCCAGTACCGAAGGGTTACCGGGCGGCACATTTCCATCCAGCAGTTCCTGTCTTTCGATCTGAAGCTTATTATACCCGTTGACCAGCTCATTCAATGTCGCATCATTTAAGCCCAATGAAGAAGGAACGACCACCGGGCCATATACATTTTTTTTATCCCGCAGGTAACTTTCAATAAAATCAGCCGTATTCAACTGTAATTCTTGTTCATTGATGGCTTTATCCGCATCGCTGATATTCCCAAAAAAGGCCTGGGATTGCTTATCCATGTCGATCAGGTTGTTTTGCTGGGAATAGCGAAGCAATCTATCCTGCTCACTGTCCAGGTCTTTACCCAGCACACTCAGGCGGTTATCAATAAATGCCAGCATCTGGTCAGCCGTACGGTTTTTCAGTTCCCGGGTGTACCCCCCATATTCATCCATCAACTGGTTGACAACATCTGCCGCAAAATAAGGATTGGTACTTTGCATACTGATGTTTAAAATGCCTGTACCTAATGTCTTGGGAGCAACCTGCAGAGCAGCTGCATAAGCAGCGGCGGCAGATCCGGTTGGCTGATAAGTGACGCTATAGTCTTTTGAAAGGGCGCCAAAAGGGTTGCGCACCAACTGAAAAGTGCCGAACTGGTTTTTAAAAACCTGCCCGAACGAGATCAGTGTATTATCCTCGTTTATCTTGAATGCCTGTCCGTTAATAAACTTGATCTTTAGTGTAAAACCTCTTAAGGAATCGTTGATCTGGAGTGCTTCCAGGTGAAAGGGCCCTAACTTATAAATGTTAAGTGTTTTGATCTTGCCTTTCGCATAATAGCCGAACTGGAGATTTTGTTTTTCAACCACCCGGGCCATCAGACCTTTGGACTTGAGTACTTCTATTTCACTCTGTATATTCTGCGATTTTCCGCTCCCGAATATATCATCAAACTTATCGTTACGTCCTCCGCTTTGCTGTTCAGCTTTAATGACCAGGGTGGCCGTTGTGCTGTAAATAGGAGTGGCATAACGCAGGTACGCATAGGCTGCAAAAAGGGCCAGCGCTACAGAAAATACAAAAATCGGCAGAAACCGGATGTATTTGTAGAACAGATCCCGCAAGCTGAGGCTCCAAAGCTCGCTTTTCTGAGTATTTGTATTGACAGATTCCTGGATCAATTAAAAAAAATCATTTGTCCCGCATTATCAATGCCGGATAAAAATATTTGTTATCGTTGCCGCCACGGTTACCAATGCAAAAGCAAATGATATCTTTTGCATCGTTTTGGCCTGCTCGGTCTCTTTCATTTTTTGATTCGTTGCTTCTACGATCAGCACGTCGTTTTGCACCAGGTTGTAATAAGGAGAGTCGAAAATATCTTTGGAAGAAAGATCAATAACGCCTGTTTCTCTCTTCCCGTTCGCTTCGCGCAGTATCCTCAGGCTGGTTTTTTTGCCATAGTCACTGATGCCTCCCGCGAGGCCGATCGCTTCCAGTATGGTCAGTTTTTCCCCGGGAACATTCACCACTCCTTCTTTCCCCACCTGGCCAAGTACAGTGACCTTAAAATTCAATATACGGATGATCACCGTCGGGTCCTTCAGCAATTCAACGGGCACCGTTAGCCTTTTTTTGATTTCTGTTGCCAGTTCCTGCTTGGTCAGCCCCTCTGCATGGATAACTCCAAGCCGATGATGTTCTATATTACCATAATTATCAACAAGATACCCTGAAACAACTCCCTGGCCTGACCCGCCGCCAGAGGGCTGGTTAAAGATGGCATCGGAGGCATCCGGTTTTGTACTCAGGCTGGCTATTTGAATAGAAAGCAGGTCATTTTTCTGAATACGGAGATCCGGTATTTTGATCTCTCCTTTCCCGCTTGAATCCGTCAGGTTTTGCAGGTAATTGCGTTGTTCTTTCAGCGTTTTACAGGAGAAAAAATAAACAGGGAGGAGCAGGAGTAGTAAAATACGGTGGCATTTCATTGATACGACTTTAAAAGGAAGTTCAGCAATAGTCACAAAACATCATGACTCGGCTTACCGGGCAGCGCCGAAGTTAATTTACTTCTGTCAATATATGCTATTAAAATATACCCAAGACTGTCAATTGCGACTTTCGCCACTTTGTGTCGCACATCAAGGACTTTGCCTTCGTGATCCATCAGTGTACCGTTGGTGATCCGGACCCGTTGATTCACTTTGAGGTCGGCCGGTCTTGCCTCCACATTTTCATATTCATCCAGGAATCTTTTAATTGCATTGATCTCTTTTTCTTTTATTACGGCCGGCTTACCATTCCAGTATACGAAGTTGATTGCTCCATTGGTCATCCTTACACTGGCGCGATCTTCATCTGTGACCCTTACAAATACATAGGATTTGAATAAGGGTTCTTCCACTATTTTTATCCGGTCACTCCACCTGCGTCTTACTTTGTTCAAAGGGCAATAACTCTCGAGTCCCTTTTCGCCTAAGAGCTGGTTCACTTTCTTTTCCCAACGTGGCCGGGTGTATACGGCCAACCACTTACGTACCGGTACTGAATTCTTCATAGCATGGCTTCGCCACCTCAGTCACATATGTTTTTTTAGCATGACTGACTACTATCAGGATAATTTATCAACAGAAATTCTACCTGAGGATAATTCCTGCTGGTTGCAAATATAGGGGAAGAATGGGAGTGGGAATAGGATAAAATACGCTAATTATGAGGGAATTATTCCCATGAGTTGATAACTATTTGATGGGGAAAATACCATTCTCTTTTAATTTATACCCCTCACCGGATTGAGGACAAACAGCAATATTCTGCTCATTGAATTGAAGTTTATGGCCTGCGGCGCTCACCCAACCTGCCTGCCGGGCGGGATTTCCAAGCATTAAAGCGTAATCAGCCACCGTTTTTGTCAGCACTGCCCCCGCCCCGATCATTGCATACCTGCCTATTTCTATTCCGCAGAGGATCGTTGCGTTAGCCCCGATCGTGGCACCCTGGCCTACCCGGGTTGATTTGAATTCATTCTTTCTCTCAATAAAACTACGGGGGTTGATCACGTTGGTAAAAACAACGGAAGGGCCCAGGAATACCTGATCTTCTATCTGCACACCATTATATATTGATACATTATTCTGGATCTTCACCCCGTTGCCAACAACCGCGTTGTTATCAATAAATACATTTTGCCCGATAATACAGTTCTCTCCCACCCTGCTGCCGGGCATCAGGTGGCAAAAATGCCAGATCTTCGTCCCGGGCCCTATCTGTGCTCCCTTTTCCACAACCGAACTCGGGTGAATAAAAACCGGGTTACCTTTCATAAGGGCAAAATACTTCTTTTGTCCCTTTCAGCTTATTAATACCTGTCAAATTCTTACATTTAATTCTATAATAAAGGGCTTTGAAACAACGCTTTTATTCTCTTGATGTATTTCGCGGCGCGACAGTTTGCCTGATGATACTGGTCAACAACCCTGGAAGCTGGGAGCATATATATCCACCGCTCGATCATGCCCCCTGGCATGGATTAACGCCGACTGATCTTGTTTTCCCATTCTTTCTTTTCGCCGTTGGCAATGCATTGTCCTTTGTAATGCCCCGTTTACAGACAGGCGGTGATCAAGTTTTCTGGAAAAAAGTTATCACAAGGAGCTTGCTTATTTATCTCATTGGTCTCTTCCTCACCTGGTGGCCCTTTGTGCAATGGAAAGGAGATCATCTTGTATTCAGGCACTGGGTCGATCCCAATAATCCGCAAAACGGCGTTCGTGTGCTGGGGGTATTGGCAAGAATTGCGATCTGCTATTTTTTTGCTTCTATTATTATTTACTACCTGAAACCACGGGCTGCTTTTTTTGCGGGGCTGGTTTTTTTATTGCTGTACTGGGCCCTTTGTTTTTTATTGGGTGATACAAGTGATCCCTACAGCATGACGGGGTGGTTTGGCAATAGAGTAGATAAATACGTTTTGGGAATTCCGCACATGTATAAGGGCGAGGGCATTCCTTTCGATCCGGAAGGAATTATGAGTACCCTCCCCGCCATTGTGCAGGTCATCTTCGGGTACCTGGTGGGTGATTATATTCAAAAAAAGGGAAAGAATACAGAAATGCTGGCTGGCTTGTTCGTGGCCTCGGTCGCCTTGCTTGTCACAGGCTTTTGCTGGGATGCCGTGTTCCCGATCAATAAAAAAATATGGACAAGTTCTTATGTGGTCTACACCACCGGGCTTGCAATCCTTACCATTGCCACGATGATCTATATCGTGGAGATCAAAAATGTAAAGCTCTGGGCAGGTAAATTCTTTGATGTATTCGGCAAAAATGCATTGTTTGTATTTGCACTCAGCGCCTTTCTTCCCAAGCTCCTGTGGCTGATCCGGATACCCAATGGCATGGATCCTTCCGGCAAGCCTCTTTATACAAATCCCTGGCACTGGTATTACCTGAAGGTTTGTTCCAGGATCCCCGGAGATCCAAGGATCGGGTCCCTGGCATTTGCCCTCTCATTCATCATTTTCATGTGGCTCATTTGCTGGTGGATGGATAAGAAGAAGATCTATGTGAAAGTGTAGTTCCCTCTTAACAGGATTTTATCAATCCCGATCTCCTTGTCTTGTGCAAAAGATACTCTGTTTGCATCTGTTTGCTGTCCCTAACATTTAATCAAATGAAACTGATCACTTTTCTCAGTGCCGGTGCTTTAATCTTGTTTTCGGCTGCAAAACTGAAGCAGGAGGGCGGGGTTCAACCCCTGTCTTTGTATAACAAGAAATGGGTGCTAAACGAAATTTATACCGATACGACAAAACAGGAAGTACTCAGCAAGGCCTTTATCAAATTCAACCAGGAAAAGAAAACCGCCGGTGGAAATGGTGGTTGTAATTCATTTGGAAGCAGTACGATCATTAATGATAATAAGATCAGCTTTACGGGTATCATTTCAACGAAAATGTACTGCGAGGGTGTTCAGGCAACCGAAGATGCTTTTTTCAAGCAATTGGAGAAAGTGAAAAGGTTTGAGATTAAAGAAAAAACTTTGTTGCTCTTCGGAGACAAAGATCTCCTCCTTGAATTCGCATCTGAATAAGTCGATCACCGGTCCTTCCGGGAAGCCGAGAGCACGGAGTTCTTTTCCTGATATTTTCAGTTTCACCATAAATAATTCATATAAAAAGTTAGGCCACTTTTAGTTTGCTGCCTAACTTATTTTATTGATTTGATTTGTGTCCTGCATTACCCGGGATGAATATTGACTGATATCTTATTTCCTCATCGCCGAATTCATTCATCCCCGGGCAACAAAAGGACGGCACCGCACCACCGTATCCGGTTACCCCCATCTTAGTTCAAATTCTGCAGGGTGGTAGATGTTTTCCTTTTTCCCTTCCGCTTCCTGCTTCTTAACAGGATTTCTTTTTTTGATTACCAGCTTGGTTACAAACCGGGTTACCAATGCGAACAGTAAGAATTTCATTACTTACCTCCTTTGTTTGAGTTGATCAATCCCGGTTTTTTCTTTTGGCTACCCGATCGATATCGGGGAAGGAGAAAAGAAAAACCCGGTCATTTCATGTGACCGGGTTCTTCCTATAATCCGCCTGTGGCGGATCATGTATAGAAATGATCCGGTCGTTGACGGGCGCTATTATCCCCATCAATCATTGGGGTTATGCATGCACAGGTCTGTACACGCCGATAGCCTCCGGGGGATGCTGCTCCACCCTCCAGCCATAGCCTACCCTGGGGCAGGTCGGTAAATCGCATATGTTTTTCCAGTTTGAGCATTTTATTTTTTCTTGTCTCTAAGATTCAGTTTCCCTCCTTTTACATAAATCTTAAAAAAAAATTCTGTCTGCAGGGGCTGGGATCCCCGGTTGATTCTTCTAGTCATTCGGTTCTGCGGCCAAATATCCAAAGAAGAATTTTTAAAAATTATGTTCAAAACAGCCTCCCCTGGCCCCCCGGTACCCGGAAGATCGAGGTATTCAGGCTCCATTCCTCGGCATTCATTTTATACAACTTCCCGTATTTTTTATACTGCTGGGCCACCATTTGGGCGATCGGTCCTTCTCCCCGCATCCGCACCCCCCAGCGGGTGTCATTGACTTTACCATCATGGCTTTTCTCCACCAGGTGCCATACTTTATCGGCCCGGTCGGGAAAATTTTTATACAGCCAGTCGTGAAAAAGAAATTTAATAGCCCCATTCAGGCGGATAAATGTATAAGCCGTAAAAGTGGCCCCGTTATCCCGGGCGGTTTTCATGATCCGTTGCATTTCATGTTCATTCAAACCGGGTATCATAGGCCCCATCATAATACCCATCCTCACACCTGCTCTACTGAGTTCATTAATGACTTTCAGTTTTTGTTTTGCGGTGGTGGTTCTTGGTTCCATCACCCGGCGCAAGTCCTCGTTGAAGGAAGTAATGGAAACCATCGCCGAAACGAGTCTTTTCCTTGCCATCTCCTGCAACACGTCCTTGTCTTTGAGAATCCAGGAATTCTTGGTAAGGATCCCCACCGGCTGGTTGAATTCATTGCACACTTCCAGAAGACCTCTTGTCAGGCGATAGATCTGTTCGGCAGGCTGATAACAATCCGTGTTCCCACTAAGCATAATGGGGTGACAAACCCATTTGGGGTTCATTAAGAATTTCCTCAGGAGCTGCGGGGCATTTTTCTTAATAATTATTTTTCGTTCAAAATCAAGACCCGCCCTGTATCCCCAGTACTCATGCACATTACGGGCATAGCAGTAAATACACCCATGTTCACAACCGGCATAGGGATTCATGCTGTACATCATCCCCACATCGGGACTTTCCACCTTGTTCACAATGGTCTTACTTTCCTGCTCAATATATTGCGTGGGCCTATTGGTATTTTCCCAATCATCAATGCCTTCTATATGCTCCCTGGTAATTTCATCTTTCAGGAAGCGGTTTTTTGTATTGAACTGCGCCCCGCGCCCGGCAAGGTATTCACCTTCACTTCTTTGTTCTTCGGGACCATTTTCCGAAGACTCCTTTGCGCCTTGCAATATTTTCGGAATTACCCGGAAATGATCCTGCTGCAATTTCTCCGACATACTATAGGTTGGTTTTGTTTTTTTAAAAGAAAAAGGAGAACAAAGAGCTGTCGCTTCATATCCGATTGCACTGGATCACACTCTTTATTCTCCTTTTCAGCACACATAACCCATCACACTGTTATCCTAAGCTTGCTTTAGGATAATATTTTAACGATCATTTTTTAAAATGTACGTTCCGGAAGCCTGAAGCTGTCTGACACTTACCCGAACAATTCCCCCTGTTTTGTCACGACAGGGAGGTTTTGAAATTCAAATTTCCGGACCGTATGGTATTTCATTTCTCCTTCAGGCCGTTTGAGTAAGGTCATACTGTCTGCAATGAATTTACCGGCAAAATGTTTATTGCTATACTCCAGCCATCCTTTTTCATATTGCCAGGGCAACAGTTTTCTGGCAATGGTCAAATGGGGCTCCAGGATGAAATGAGGTTTATTATCGTCATTCAGTTTCATTAACCGTTGTGTTTCCGAACGTATCGTTTTCACCAGGTTCTGGACCGGTAATTTGGATGTCACATTAATATATATGGTATGCGAGGGGAAGCTTCCGAAATCTTTTAATTCCACCTTAAAGGCGGGGAAACCCATGGCTATTGTCGATAAGCGATGGACGATCCGTTCCTCCATCAGGCCATACTGCACAAAGTTGACCAGCGTAATATGCGGCTTGCCCCACCTGGCATGCTCCGAATTATATTTTGCTGCAAATGCTTCTTTCACCTTTATGATCCTGTTCCACAATTCTTCGTGCGGACTCAGGACAAGCAAATACTCATACACCCGGTAACCGGGTATCGTGTTCACAATAGTTTTCATACCCACCCATTTTCTTAGCATAAATATACTAAATTTTTTAGTAATTCCAAAATTTTTTCTCACCTTTACCTGGAAAATTTATTTACATGGATGGGGAAGAGTTTTTCAGTGCAGCCTATAGAGGGTCAAAGCAGTTCACGCAGCAGCAGGTGAAAACAGCCAATGCCACGGGCTTTGGTGCCGCAGCAGATGATTATATGGAACGGGGCATCGATCTGAATGAACAGCTGGTCCGGAACAAGCCCGCCACTTATTTTTTTCGCATGAAAGGGGACGCCATGCGCGAGGCCGGCATTTTTGAAGGGGATACCCTGATCGTGGACCGGTCGGTTAAATTGGTCAATGGAAAGATCATCGTAGCCGTCCTCAACGGGGAGCTGCTGGTCAGGCGGTTCCATAAAAATTTTTCTTCTGCTTTTTTGATACCGGAGAATAACCGCTACAAACCTATCAACCTGGCCGAGTTCAGCGACTTTACCGTGTGGGGAGTTGTCATTTACGTCATTCATCCATTATGAAAGCCATCATCGACTGCAATAATTTTTATTGTTCCTGCGAACGGTTATTCAAACCCTATCTGGATAAAAAACCGGTCGTGGTACTAAGCAACAACGACGGCTGTATCATCTCCCGCAGCGATGAGGCCAAAAGGCTCGGCGTGGAAATGGCCGGTCCCTATTTTATGGCAAAACCCCTGATCCAAAAACATCAAGTAACTGTTTTTTCCAGTAATTATAATTTGTATGGCGACCTGAGCTGGCGGGTAATGGAAACATTGCGCATGATGCTCGGTAAGAAAAATGTGGAAGTCTATTCGGTGGATGAGGCTTTTCTCGACCTCGGCATTTTTCCTCCCGAAGATCTTTCGGCCGTCGCACGGGAGATAAGGGAAACAGTAGAACAATGGACCGGCATAAAAGTTTCTATCGGCGTCGCGCCGACAAAAGTACTGGCCAAGCTGGCGAACCGGTTGGCAAAAAAAGACAAAGAGCGGACCGGTTGTGTAATGGTGCTGGACACGGATGAAAAAATCATTGAAGCATTGCGAAAAACTCCCGTGGCTGAAATATGGGGGGTCGGTCACCAGTATGCACAA
>CAYSIU010000062.1:0-3361 GCA_964431095.1 uncultured Chitinophaga sp.
CCCCATTTTTCGGGTGAGATCATCCCATTTGTCTTTATACCGCAATACCGCTTCGCGGCATTTCTGATTGTATTCTTCAACAGAGATCTTTTTGCCGATATCCTCTTTGGTGATCCCCAATTCTTTTTCTACACCCAATTCAATCGGCAGTCCATGCGTATCCCAGCCTCCTTTGCGTTTTACCTGGAATCCCTTCATGGTCTTGTACCGGCAAACAAGATCCTTTAAAGTCCGTGAAATAACATGATGGATACCAGGAAGGCCGTTGGCACTTGGTGGTCCTTCATAAAAGATGAAAGGAGTGGCTCCTTCCCTCAGGGATATACTTTTTTCAAAGGCCTGGTTTTCAGTCCATTTTGCCAGGATTTCCTGTTCAAATACCGGCAGATCAAGACCCTTGAATTCCCTGTATTTTGCGCCCATAGCCTATCTAAAAAGAGGGCGAAGTTACGGAAAAGCCTTGGGGGTTTGACACAAAAAAGCCGTTGTAAAGCGGCTTTTGATTCGTACAAAATATCAGAATATCGTTGTTCCGTTCCCCTGGTAAGTATACCGGAATGTATAATACCGCTGCGCACTGAGTTTTACACTATCGGGTGCCGCAGCCAAAGGAGTAACGCCTCCTCTATAATAATTCAGTATCTCCATTTTGGCATATTTGCCGCTGGCGGTTCTGATGACCAGTACACGTCCCGGGATCGGAGTCAAAAGATTTGTGGCCCCGTCATAGTTATACCATCCTTTGCCGGATCCTTTGGGTATCGCATAGGAAAAAGTGTGATTATCCACACTGAAAACACAAGCCATTGACACTGCAGCAAGAGCATCGAATGCGCCTACCAATACATAAGCCCCGCCATTGCCGGGACCGCTGGTAACATTATTGACCCGGATCGTGGTACCCGAGAACGCCAGGTCCCACCGGGTAGTGGCGGAATCGCTGTTGGGGATCCAGGCATTTGTTTCAAGGCTGAAAAAGGAATACTTACCAGCCCCGTATGGCTGGCCACTGGCAGCCTGGCCGATGATGGTGTCGGCGGGCAGATTTTTCACTGTTACAATTTTCCCGTTGATAGAAACATTGAATGCCCCGGGATCGACGGGTGCATTTACCTGGTCTTTTTTGCATGCGGCAAGGATTACGATGGCCATGAACAAGGGTAAAAAGAGTCTCTTTTTCATCTTCTGTTGATTGTTTTATTATAAAATATTATTTACTATTTTTTTGAAACCTGATTTGCGCCCCGATATAGAACATTCTCCCCTGCAGGTTGGGCATGTAGTTGATATCACGATAATTGAAAACATTGTCCATGCCAGCATTCAACCGGACACCGTTTTTAAATTCCTTGCCTCCTGAGATATTGACCAGCAAAAAACCATTGGCAAATTCATCATTGCTGTTGTACACCCCATTACCGTCCCGGTCGGATACGGCCCATCGGCTGCGATAGATCAATCGTGCCGTGGCGAAAAGATTCTTTTGGGTTTCGTAGCTGAACTTCAGGTTCGCCATATGCCGGCTCCGGTTGGGCAGGCCGATGTATTCACTGCGGTGCAGGATACGGCTGTAGCCGTTGGCGTCGCGGGTAAATATTTTCCCATCTTTTACATTATTCAACTCCTGTTTATCGGCTGTAAAAAGCAGTTGATACCCGGAAGAGATCTGTATAGGTTTACAGGGCTGCCAGTTGATCTCCATATCAGCGCCCTGCGTATATGCATTTTTCACATT
Source organism: uncultured Chitinophaga sp. (assembly GCA_964431095.1). GTDB lineage: Bacteria > Bacteroidota > Bacteroidia > Chitinophagales > Chitinophagaceae > JJ008. The sequence continues at coordinate 1,736 of CAYSIU010000062.1, forward strand.
GATATAGCTGAAGATCTGCGCCCCGTTGCTTTTAGTAGCTACCTGTCTTGCGTCGATCAGCTCTTCAATATCATTCCTGAATAGGTTGAGCTGGAACAAAAGATTGTCGGAATGACGATAGGTAACCCCGGCATTGATACCTGTTGAAAATTCGGGCTTCAATTCCTTCAGCCGGTAAAAATCTTCTTTGATCTCCGCAATTTGTCCATTCCTTTGCATTTCATTGATGATACGCACTGCATCAATACTGCCAAAGACCGAATAACCTCCCGCAGCATTGTTGGTAAAATCCAGGTACAACTGGCGGAAGTCGGGTGCCTTGAAACCCCTTCCCAGCGAGGCATTCAGAGAAATCTTATCATTGATCTTAACCCGCAGCGCCAGTTTGGGGCTAAAGGCAGCTGCGAACAATTTATTATTGTCATAGCGAACCCCGGCGATGACGGTTATTTTACCGGAGGGCTTCCATTCCTGTTGCGCAAAGCCATATGCAATCTTATTCTCTTTGTAGCTGTGGCTGTTATCATAGCGGGTTGACCGGGCTCTATCTATGGTATAACCTGCTCCAACGGTCAGGGTCATTTTATTCCAGTTGATATCGGTTTGGTTCTCCGCCCGGTAAAAATGCTGGCGGAATTCATCGAGATAAATGCTGTCGGGGATTTCTTTAAAGTACAATCGCTGAGAACTGTTAAAGAGTGTTGCATACATTCTTAATGATGATTCTACCCTGTTGTTGAACCGGTGGAAAAGAACAGGATTGATATTTACATCCCCATCTGTTTCGCGGCCATAAGAATGGGTGACAGCGCCATTATTGCTGACGGCAAATTCCTGTTTGATATGATCCCATGCATGACGGAGCGATAAACTGAGTTTTGTTTTTGGCGAGAAAGGATATTGAAGCTGCAGCTGGTTCGTAAGTCGCCACACGGGTTGTGGAACCCTGTCGCTCGAAAAGGGCCGGAAGCTGATCCCATCCAGGTAATAAGCGTCGCTGAAAAACTTTACTCCAAGTTTATTGATCGTTGTACTTCCGTCCAGGCTCATGTCAAAATTCTTAAAGGTTTTCGCTCCTGCCGGCCATGCCCAGCCATTGTCAGGATTGCCAAAACCATAGCGGATCCCCGCCCCGAAGCTTCTTTTGAAGGAATGATCGGTAATAATATTAATCACACCTGCCATTGCCTCTGAGCCGTAAAGGCTGGAGGAAGGCCCTTTTACAATTTCAATTTTTTTGATTCCACCCGCCGTAAGTCGGTTTAGATCCAATACGCCGGCGGTTCTGCCGACCAGTGGTTCCCCATCGATCAGTATCAATGTATAATCAGGGTTAAGACCCTGCAACTGCACTCCTGCCCCAAAACTATTCGTGATATAAAGTCCCGTTTGTTCCTGTAAAATATCTCTTAGGCGAAGCGAACCCGACCGTTGGATCGTTTGCTGGTGAATGATCTGCACCGGGACCGCCACATTACCCAGTTTTCGTTCCGTTCGGGTTGCAGTCACCACCACTTCCTCGAGTGTTTTAGAGAAAAGCGTATCTGTTTGCGCGAGGGAGATCTGATTGACCAGCAGCTGGGAGAAAATTGCAGCAGTTTTATACATGTCCATCCTGATTCGTGC
>CAYSIU010000062.1:3371-9903 GCA_964431095.1 uncultured Chitinophaga sp.
TCGTTGGCCCAGGTAGATTCTGCGCACCAGCAGAAACGAGACATTCCAAGCAATTTTATACATGTTCATCCGAATTCCCGCGAAGATTCACCAGCCCCATTTTATTTTTATCATTTGATTGTCAAGAAATGAAAGAATAAATTTCTTTGACAAAAAAATGACAGCAAATTTTTCAAGATCAGGCAACCTGCTGATCAACATCATGCAAAATAAAAATGCCATCCTGAGAAAGAATGGCATTTTTTGAATAAGGGCTGATGGGTTTATTTCAGCGATACTCCGATCAGTATCCTTGCTTCGGCCCGTTCCAGCTCATCAAGTACTTTATTGAATGGCGCATCGTCGGTTTTACGGATATTTCCCCACTGGGGCAGGTAATTGACGATCACGAACCAGTCATTACCCCGGAAATCAAGGGTGGGTCCGCCAAAGAAAACCGAGTGTTCCCATCCTTCTCCCCGGGCTATCTCATTGTGGTTCCGTATCTCGAAACCTATGCCCAGTGAAGGTTTTAACTGGTACATATACGCCCCATTGAATTCCACCGGCATTTCCCATTCTCCGAACGCTATCTTGCCCCCCTTCCATACGAATTCTTTTTCATATTCAACCACCCCGTTAAAGGCAAAGAGATTTTTCCCGGTCGCCCGGTCCAGGATGATCTTTGATTCCAGTTCCAGCTCATCCCCTCCCTTGATGCCCCATTCCCCGTAAAGTGCCACGCCGGTTTTGGCAGAAGGACGGCTGACCTTCCATTTCCATTCATTGCTGAATCCTATTTCATTACTGGTGACGGTTCCATCCGCGGTTGTGCTGTACCGTTGTTGAAACCGGTTAAAATAAAAAGCGGTCTGGATATTTTTTCCCAGCCCGATCTCCACTTCCATCCGCTGGTCCTGTGCATGGAAATACTGGTCCTTGTGCCCAAATCTGGACGTATGCCAGAATTCCAGGTCAATGGAACCCTTGGGTAATACATTACTGTTGTAGGTACGGGCAAAATAGCGGTCCTGTGCAGATGCTGTTGTAAAAAGACCGGCCAATATAATCATCATTATTCCTTTTCTCATAGTTAATCCTTGTGACGCAAATTTCGCCAGGTAAGGGCAATCAGGACTTACGGAAAGAGAAAAACAATTTATTGGATCGGTAAATTCCTCCCGGAAGCCGCTGGTCAAAAAATGAGGGTATTACTGTACATTCACCAAAAGTTCAGCCATATGCGAACGATTGCCTGCGCTGTTTTACTGTTGATCACCCCTGTTATTTTCGCGCAGGATAAAATGGAAGATCACTACAAGATCTATGACACCCGGACCCAGCAATTGATCAGTCTCGATAAGATGGTGTCCGATTGCGGGAATGTAGACCTGCTCTTTTTCGGTGAAGAGCACAACGACAGTGCCTGTCATTATCTCGAAAGCCGGATCTTTGAAATGCTCCACCAGCAATATGGAAACAGCCTTGCACTGAGCCTGGAAATGTTTGAAACCGATAACCAGACAGCGCTCAACGATTACCTCGCCGGATTCATTCCGGAAGACCGGTTCGCTAAAGATGTCAGGCTCTGGAGCAATTATAAAGATTACCGCCCCCTGATCGAATACGCGAAAAAGAACAATATCCCGGTAATCGCGGCCGACCCGCCCCGCCGGTATGTGAACCTGGTCAGCCGCCGGGGAATGCAGTCGCTTGACAGTTTATCAAAAGATGCAAAAAAATTTCTTCCTCCTTTACCTTACGACACATTAACGGGACGTTACCGTGAAAAATTTATCGAAGTAATGAAGGGAAGTCCCGGCAGCAGCAGTCCCAATATTTATTACAGCCAAAACCTTTGGGATGCCGGGATGAGCTACTGCATTTACCAATTCTTAAAAAAGAACAAAGGCAAAAAGGTTTTCCATTGTGAAGGTAGATTCCATTGTGATGAAAAACTGGGCACGGCAGCCCAGTTGCAAATGAGAAATAAAAAATTGAGGATACTGAACATCAGCAGTTTCAGCGATCCCTCTTTTGAAAACCCCGACTGGAACAGCTTCAGCAATCTTGGGGATTTTGTCATCCTGACCGATCCGACGTTGAAAAAGACATTCTAAAATGAGTCAATTTTTTTGGTTCTGACAGCCAGGACCAATCACAACAATTAATTCAATATCAACGGAGCAGTAATTCACAGGGCTTCAGTCCTGTGTGTTTCTTGAAGGCGGTAGAGAAGTGAGAAATAGAAGAATAGCCAAGCATCAGGGACACTTCTGTTACGCTCAATCCTTTTTCGTATAAAAGGTATTTGGCGTGTTCCATCCGCTGGCTTTGATAAAAATCAAAAACCGTAGTGCCGAATAATTCTTTGAAGCCTTTTTTAAGGTAACATTCATTGATGGCCACTTTCCGGCTGAGTTCCTTGATCGTAATGGGCTCCCCGATCTGCTGGATCAGGATTTCCCTCGCTTTCACGATCTTTTCCCGGTCGGCCTCATTGGCGAGGAACTTACAGTTCACCACATCAATTTCTTTTTCGCCCAGCATACAATCCAGACTGTACAATAAAAGCATCTGGGTCTGTGCATTGATATAAATATTTTCCAGGCTGTCACTATAAGTATGGTTCAGTACACCTTCGAGTACGATCCTCGTCTTGCCGCAAAGAGGGAGGATCTTGGTGAACGAAGACCGGTGACTGAAACTTACAATATCATCGGTGAGCACTGTGTTCCCTTTCCGGGGTTTTACAAACTGGCTGAGATGAGCGGGAGAGAATTTAAAACTCACCACATCCACGCTTTCCACTCTTTCCACACAATTTTTTGAAGCCCCGAACTGGCAGAGATCACATTCGGTATCCTTCTTACGGCAATATACATTCCCGCTGACACAGAACCTGAGTTCAAGGTAGTTTTCGCGTAGCTCGGTCTTTTCATAATGATACACCATCATACCGGTATCCTCTATGTTCCATTGCGGGTGACGCCGGTAACGGTAGATGGAATACTGCACAGAACCGGGTATTTGTTGCTGTCTTTCCTGCAGCAATTCCATTTGTCCCAGCATCGGGGTCTGTTTATAGGCCAGGGAGAGTATATCCGGGGGGTTATGCATATCAGCACAAATCTACGATTTATTGAAGAACTTTAATGGTGCAACTTCGATTGGGCTTGTTTCCGGTTCATTTTTAACAAGGTAGGCTGAAAAAAACTTCCATATTAGGCTGTAAAAGCTAACTTTGCCTGCCCCGTCAATAGCGGGGCTCTTCTTGCAAACGGCTGCATGATTCACCCCCACACATATATTCATCCCAACGCAAAACTGGCCACCAATGTGAAGATCGATCCCTTCACGGTGATTCACCAGGATGTGGAGATCGGGGATGGTTGCTGGATAGGCTCCAATGTCACGATCATGGAGGGTGCCCGGGTGGGAAAGAACTGTCGTATTTTTCCCGGGTCAGTCATTTCTGCGATCCCGCAGGACATGAAATTCCAGGGAGAATACTCGAATGTATATATCGGGGATGGCACGACGGTGCGCGAATTTGTTACGATCAACCGGGGTACCAAGGACCGGGAAAAGACGGTCATCGGTAAAAACTGCCTGATCATGGCCTATTGCCATTTTGCGCATGATTGCCTCGTAGGTGATAATTGTATCACCAGCAACAACACACAGGTAGCAGGGCATGTAACGGTTGGCGACTGGGCCATCATTGGCGGGATGTGCGCCGTGCACCAGTTCGTAAAGATCGGCCAGCATTCATTTATCAGTGGTGGCTCGCTGGTGGGTAAAGATGTGCCGCCGTATATCAAAGCCGGCCGGACTCCCTTAAGTTATGCCGGGGTGAATTCCATTGGCCTCAAGCGCCGCGGTTTCAGCATCGAACGGATCAACCAGATCCTGGACATCTACCGGGTGTTATATAATAAAGGAATGAACACCAGCCAGGCGGTGGAATATATCGAAGAAGAAATGCCCGCTACCGATGAACGAGACGAAATCGTTACGTTTATCCGTGAAAGTGGCCGGGGCATCATCAAACGCTACACCAAAGGCAGCAACGATGACGATTTCTCTATCTGATGCCGGGAAGCGGTTCAACCGCGACTGGATCTTCCGTCATTTCAACTACCGATTTGAAACCGGGCATTCCTATGCCATTACCGGGCCGAACGGATCGGGGAAAAGCACGTTATTGCAGGTACTGAGCGGAGCGATGATGTTGAATGAGGGAATGATGGAATACCGGACAGAGGAACAGAAAATAACGAATGAAGAAGTTTATCAGCATATATCCATTACTGCTCCTTACCTTGAAGTGGTGGAAGAAATGACAATAAAAGAGCTCCTTGATTTTCATCATGGGTTCAAACCTTTCTTGCCGTCCGTTACTGCCGAAGCAATTATTTCCATCATTGGATTGGAAAAAGCTGTTCATAAACAGATCCGTTATTATTCTTCCGGGATGAAACAGAGGGTGAAGCTGGCTCAATCTGTTTTCTCCGATACACCTGTGGTTTTGCTGGATGAGCCCTGCACCAATCTTGATACCGCAGGCATCGACCTGTACTATTCGCTGATCAACAACTATTGCAGGAACCGGCTGGTTCTGGTGAGCAGCAATGATGAAGCGGAATATAGATTTTGTGGGAAAAGAATTAATATGTTGGATTGTAAATAATGAGGGTGCCTGATAAACCAATCCGGAAATGAAATCAACTTCGATTATATTCTTTTTTCTGTTCTCCCTTGTCGCCAATTGTCAAAATGAGTTTCTCATTAAAGGTAAAATAGAGCTTTTATCAAAAAGTAAATTTGTTATCGTCAGTGGCCCATCAGGTAAATTCAAAGGAGAAATACAGGAAGATGGTGGTTTTAAAATAACTGGGGTTGTAGCTGAGCCTGGTTTTGCAACCATCAGGACGGATAGCTCTGCCAGTGATGCGATCTGGCTTGAAGCCAGCGCCTATAAAATCACCTGCAAAGAAATTATAAAGCCAGGAATCACGGGTGTTCTTTTAAGGACACCCGAATTATCAGGCCCGCCAGATGCAGAGATTTACCATGCATTCACCCAACAGAGAGATGATGTTCATGGTCTGTCGCCATCCGAAACAATGCAAATGCAGCGATTTTTCTGCATCAGTTTTTTAGATAGTTTGTACCAATATTATCCTAATTCAAAAACAATCCCCCTGATATTGAGCTCATGCCAGCCTTTTCTGGGAGATGAAGCCGCCTTAGCTTACAATAGGTTGCTTAATAAAGAGCAAAAGAAAGATGAGAATGCCAGACAATTGGAAAATTATTTTAGAAGAAAAGAAAAAATGGAAAAGGAAAAGTTCTTTACCGATTTTTTCATGACCAATAATAAAGGTGAAAAATTCAGGTTATCTTCCCTTGCAGATAAAAAACTAATCCTGATCGATTTCTGGTCCAGTGATTGTTTGCCTTGCAGACAAAATCATTTAAGATTGTTTGATTTATATAGGAAATATTCGTCAAAGGGTCTTGAAATCATAAGTATCTCTCTTGATGAAAATAAGAGAGACTGGCTTAAGGCAATCAAGAAAGATAAAATGAGTTGGGTAAATGTTTCTGAGCTCAATGGCTGGAAAAACTCAGTGGCTGAAAATTACTTTATTAGCAGCATCCCGTTTTCTGTTTCCATAAAAGGAAACAGAAAGATCATTGGTACAGAGATGTCAAAAGCTGAGATAGAAGAATGCTTAAAATAGTCATCTATCTTTTTTATAAACGATAACCACCACTTCTCTTCTTTCATTAACTTCTCCCCGTGAAAGCGGTGACCCTGTTTGCCGTTTTTCTCATTTCCCGGGTAACCATATGTTTTAGAAAAAAGCCATTACATCAACCAAATCTTTCCGCTTATCTAAAATTGGGTTTTGAACCCGTTTTACAGGCTTATTCTTCGTTGCTTTGTTTAAAATTCCTGATTATGACAAAGCAAATCCCCTTGCTGATCTTCAGCTTGTTAACCTTTTCATTGCTGGCCAGGACCCAGAACACTTATAATGAGATCACACTCCCTGAACTGATGAAGAAAAAGCAGCAGGGCGATCCGAACCTGCTGATCGTGGATGTCAGAACAAAAGGCGAATACGGGGATACTTCAAGGAACAGGCAATCCAATATCGGCCGCATCAAAGGGGCCACCAATATCACGCTCCAGGACCTTCAAAAAGATTCGAATGCCGTCAAACAACTGGACCCGTACCGCGACAAGGACATTTATCTTATCTGCTCCCATAGTTATCGCAGCCGGTCGGCGTCCAACATTTTACTGAAAAACGGTTTTACACATGTCAATAATGTCAGGGGTGGAATGACCGAATGGTACCGTCGCTATGATGAACTGGCGGCTTACAGGGACGCATTTCTTGAAAGGGACATGATCTACAATACCCCCTCTCCTTCCGAGTTGTTTAATGAATTGATGACGGGGAAGAATTTACTGCTGCTGGGCATCGAGCATGTACTGACATCTCTGTTCGATTCCGCCAATATAAATTTATCACTC
>CAYSIU010000063.1:0-9699 GCA_964431095.1 uncultured Chitinophaga sp.
AAATTAATTTTTTTAGTTAAGAATTTTGTGGAAAAAAAATTTGGGTAATATGAAATAATTATTACTTTTACTATCGTAAACCCATTTTTACTAACCCTAAATTCTGAAAAATGGCTACTAAGAAAAAAGCAAAGAAGAAAGCTGCTCCTAAGAAGAAAGCTGCTAAAAGAAAGAAATAAGTTTAGAAGTTTCTTACATGAAATAGAAAGTCCCGGTTCCGCCGGGACTTTTTTTATCCGCCTGCTCTATCCCCTAAAGGAGTGTAATTCCTCACCCGGCCTTTAAATATGAAATTCATTTAATTGTGAAATTCGTGTCTAAATTCGTGTTATGGATAATGTTGCCATCTCCGATAATTTCTCTCTCCTGGCCAAACTGATGGACATCCATGGTGAAAATTCCTTTAAGACGAAAACCTATGCCATAGCGGCCTTCAACATAGAAAAACTCCCGATGCCGCTGAAAGATACGCCCCGGGATAAACTTTTCAGCATCAAAGGGATTGGTGACAGCATTGGGAAAAAGATTATCGAGATGCTGGACTCGGGTAAGCTCGAGGTCCTCCACGAATACATCAGCAGAACACCCCCCGGAGTAATCGAAATGCTGAATATAAAAGGCATCGGCCCCAAAAAAATACATACGATCTGGAAAGAGATGGAGATCGAATCGCTGGGGGAGCTTTTATATGCATGCAATGAGAACCGCCTGACCCTGTACAAAGGTTTCGGTGAAAAAACACAGCAAAACGTACAGGACGCGATTTCATTTTATTTCTCAAACCAGGGCCATTTCTTATATGCAGAGCTCGAAGCCGTATTTCCGCAGGTGGATAATTACCTGAAAAAAACATTTCCCCCGGGTAAAGTGCAGGTGACCGGGAAATACCGGAGACAGGAACTGACGATCGATGAACTGGAATATGTAGTACTGGAAACAAATGAAACGATCAAGCCTAAATTTCAAACGGCGCAACCGCCTGAGTTATTGGAAGAAACCAAAAGAAGTCTTCTATTTAAGTTAAAGAATGGATTAAAGCTCCGTTTATATACCGGCGGGACCAGTATGGCAGAAGAATCATTTAACACAACCGGTAGTACTGAGTTTATTGAAGCATTCAAAAAAACATTTTCCTCCCTGAAATACAGCGGGGAAAAAGGGGAGAGCGATGAGGTCATTTTCAGCAAAGCAAACATCTCTTATATACCCCCCTCCCTGAGAGAATCGGCCGGCATCATTGAAAAGGCTAAAAAGAATAAACTGCCTCAGCTCATACAGGTGAGCGATATCCGCTCCATCATCCACAGCCACAGCAACTGGAGCGACGGGGTAAATACGATCGAAGAAATGGCCCGCGAATGCATGAAAAGAGGATATGAATACCTGGTCATTTCCGACCACTCACAGGTTGCTGTTTATGCCAATGGTTTGAAAGAAGATAGGATACGGGAGCAGCACCGCTATATCGACCAGCTCAATAACGAATTAAAGCCTTTCAGGATCTTCAAGAGCATTGAAAGCGATATCCTGAACGATGGCAGCCTTGATTACCCGGATAAAGTATTGAAAACTTTTGATCTCGTGATCGCTTCTGTGCACAGCAACCTGAAGATGAACGAAGACAAAGCGAACGCCCGCCTGATAAAAGCCATTGAGAATCCATACACCACTATCCTGGGTCATATGACAGGCCGGCTTCTCCTGAGCCGGAACGGTTTTCCTGTCAACCACAAAAAAATAATTGATGCCTGCGCTGCCAACCACGTTGTGATCGAGATCAACGCCCATCCCCGCCGCCTGGATATTGACTGGAAATGGATCGATTATGCCCTGCAAAAAGGGGTCCTTCTCTCTATCGACCCTGATGCACACGCCCTGGATGGTTTTGATGATGTGAAATACGGGGTGCTGGCCGCCCAGAAAGGAGGGCTGACAAAAGAAAATAATCTCAGCAGTTTTTCACTGAAAGAATTTGAAGCTTTTTTAAAAAAGAGTAAAAAGTGAGTATGTACTACCGATGATTCCCCTTCTGAACGCTGAAGCAAAATTCAGTCTTCGATCTTCAAATCAATTGACAACCGGTAACTCTACAAAGAAGGTTGTCCCTTTCCCCTGCTCGGTTTTGAACCATATTTTTCCGCTGGCCTGCTCTACGATCCCTTTACACATTGCCAAACCCATGCCCGCACCGGATGATTTGGTGGTGAAGTTGGGAACAAATATTTTATCCTGCATCTCCAGCGGGATCCCGTCTCCTTCATCTATTACACTAATGATGACTTTTTCCCTGTCCTTTTTTTCCTGGATGATGATCCGGCAACTATTCCCGTTTTCATAAGCCTGTACCGCATTGGTGAACAAGTTGGTGAAAAGCCGGTTCATCTGTGTTTTATCGGCGCTGACCATCAGGCGTTCATTCACCGGCGACCATGTCAGGTCAACATTCTGGTCAGACTGGTAAAGGTCCTTCAGCGAACCGATCACATCATGCAGATCAAACAATTCCACATTGGTGTTACCGATATTGGCAAACTGGGAAAAATCAGCAGCGATCTTGGAAAGATGATCGATCTGCTCTACCAGTGTATTGGCCACATTAGCCGAAAGATCTTTTACATTCGGCTGGTTGTTGTTGATCGCCTTTTGAAGATACTGGATGCTCAGTTTCATGGGTGTCAGGGGGTTCTTGATCTCGTGCGCAACCTGGCGGGCCATTTCCCTCCAGGCTCCTTCTCTTTCGCTTTTGGCCAGCGCCTCTGCACTTTCTCCCAGTTTAGTGACCATTTTATTGTATTCCTTCACCAGTTCCCCGATTTCATCATTCCGGTTCCATAAGATCTCCTCGTTATGCCTGCCGAGGTTCACCTCTCTCATTTTATCGCTGATCAGGGCAAATGAACGGGTAATCCGGTTCGTGATGAACAGAGCAATGAGACCCGCTACCAGGAAGATAAAAGCATTCAGGTTGATGATGGTGACCAGGAAATTGGATATCTCCTGTTCCAGGTCGCGCTTGGAAGTGAAATAAGGGATATTGATATAGGCATAGACCTTCCCGTTCTCATCCCTCACCGGCGAATAAATGCTCAGATAAGAAAAATTGCCTACCCGTTCTTCCTGCGCATGCTGTACCTGCCGCAACCGGTCGAGATGGTAAAAGGCCATGGGGTCGATCTTTTTGCTTAATACTCCCTTGTTGTATACGTTAGCCTCTGAGGATACCTGTAAGTTGCCTTTCAGGTCATAAACGTTCACGTTCACGCCATGTATTTCGGACACTTCGTCCACCAGTTGTTGCAATGCATAATTGGAGACCGAATCATAGATCTTTACCACATCATCGAATGTATGATGATCCGAAAGCTTTTTTTCCATTTCCTTGACCATAATCTTCATCGTCCGGCTCAGTTTGTCGCTGTTGTTGTGGTTGTAGCGGGTGATAAAGAAAGAAATAGTGGCCGCCCCGATGATCAGGAAAGAAAATACACTGATAAAAATAATGGTACTGTGCACCTGGGAGCGGATATTGAGCTGGAGCATTTTTCTGAAATCACTACGCTCATACACCGTCTTCAGGATAAAAGAAAGCAACTGTACAAATGCCACCAGGAAGAGGAATGAGCAGAAGATGTAAGAAAACAAAGTGATTGTTTGAATAAATGTCTCCCTTTTGCGGGCGATCACAATCACCCGTTCATTACTGACCTTGTACCAGAGCTCATCATAGTCCCCGTTGATCCGCCGTTCAAATTCCTCCCTGGGGATTTCCGTATCGGAAAGCCAGGTGGCAAATGGGTAATTACCGGGTTGTGAAATGAGCCGGCCTTGTAAATAAGCGGCATTGGAATAGATCGGTGAATTTTCAGGGTCGGTCTTTTTGTACTGCCGGAACAGTTCAGGGTACATGGCTTCACGGCTGTAATTCTTGGGATTGGATACGATGAAAAAGTATCCCAGCTTTTGTCCGGCGGTGTCGGTAACATCCCTCCGGGTGATATAATTGAATTTATCCATGGAGGTCTCGTAATAATACAATCCCTGGATATTCTTAATGGCCTTTGACTGAACTTTCACGATCGTATTCAGGGCTTCGTAGGTAGTGGGATCTTCATTATAAAGCCCGCGGCCCAGAGAATCATAGACATACAAACGGGTATCATATTTATTCAGGTAGCCGCTGTAATTTTCATTCACGATGCTATCGCGGAATTTTTTCCCCTTTTCCCCGTCATAAAACCTGTAAAAATTACCCTGAAGAAATTCGTTGTCAAGATATTTGATCGCAATGCTCATCAGACTTTCACTGGCCGGATCGATCTGCGTGGCGAGCTTATCCGCCATCCGCTTCCGGTTTTCCCATTCCGCTTTGTTATTCTCATACAGCATGATGGCGGATATCGAGACGGAAAAAACAAAGATCCAGGACAGTATACTGGCAATATTGATACGAAGGCGGTGAAAGATAACACCCTGGCGGTTGATGAGCCAGGTATAACCCAGCAACCAGAGCAATACCGGAAGGTAGAAGAGTACTTCCGGGTGACCGGAACGGGTGGTGAGATAAATTAACCCCACGAAACCGATCGCAAAATAGATGAGCAGGTTCCGGCCCGCTAATAAAGGGGAAATAAGACGAAATAATAATTGGGAGAAATAATAATAGGACAACGAAAGACAGGCCAAAACAACGAATCCAACCACCGTGAATTTGTTGAGGCTGAAGAAATCAGTTACATCAAATGATATTTTGGAATCGGCCACCAGGCTCCGGACAACGGAAGCCAGGATAAAAGTGGAAAAGATGAGCAGGCTAAGCGCAATGACCCCGATCATCCATTTCAGTCCAAAGGAAAAACGATCTGTAAGATCCGCTTTATTATGAAGCTTTGACCATGCAAATAAAACGATCCAGCAAAAAAGAATGGCATTGAGCAACAGGTCACCCAGTGATCGCTGGACCACGTTGGAACCATAGATGAAAGGACTGAATAATTCAAATTGCCGCAGGTTGAGCAGGGAGGGATAATAATAGATCAGCAGTCGCAATGCCAGCAATAACGATACGAGTAAACCAATGCCTTTCCACGCTCCTTTTTTTCGGGCAACCGATTCCGCCGTCAGGTGCGAAAAAAACAAAAGCAATAATAAGGCGCTGATCCTCAGACTAAGGCTTAACGGATCTGTGGAGGGAATAACCACGGATGTTTTCCGATCCAGGTAAAACAGGGTTTTACCTGAAACGGTCTTTACAGGAAAATCAGTAACCTTATCACTGATCCGCACTTTTTTATCTGCCGTGTGGCTGTAAGCAAATTGCTTAGGCAGGTAATCGGTTTCGATAAAAAATTCAGATCGCACCAGGACCATGGCATAGGCCACAATGATGTTTCCCAGGTTGGTCTCTCCCAGTGTTTTTTTTATGCAGTAATAAGAGCCATTGGTGAGTAAAGGAAAATAATATTCTCCATCCCCGGCCGTGAGCGCCTGGGAAGGGGGCACCACCAATTGGTCGCTCCAAAAGGCCATATCGCCTTCTCCAAACTGGTTGATCCTGTATAAAAAAATGGCATAGGGTTTATCGGAGAGCCGGGTGAACTCATCCAGGGATTCCGATTTGGAAAGCAACTGGTTGATCAATGAACTGTCCTGAGAAAATGCAGTAAAATCCGACTGTTGCTCTTCGAGGTATTTTTCAAGTTTCCCGGCTTCCTGGGCTACTGAAAAACGATTACTGAAAATATTATTAAAAACAAAGGACAGCAGGAATAGCAGGGCTGCCAGGAGCAGTAAAACATATTTACCAAAAAAAATATTTCTGAAAAGTGGCTTCACTTACTCCCGCTGCTGTTGTTTAATGGTATTCCAGATGGCATCCATTTCTTTCAAGGTCATATTGTTCAGGTCCTTACCCCCCTGCAACGCTTTTTGCTCCATCTGGGTGAACCGGTGGATGAATTTTTTATTGGTCCGTTCCAATGCATTTTCCGCATCTACCTGCAAAAATCGTGCGTAATTGACCAGGGAAAACAGCAAGTCGCCCAGTTCCTCCTCTGCTTTGCGATGATCCCCTGCTTTGACTGCTGATTTCAACTCGGTTATCTCTTCTTCCACCTTTTCCCAAACCTGCTCGGTAGTATCCCATTCAAAGCCTACCTGCCTGGCTTTTTCCTGCAGTCTGTGCGCTTTGACCATGGCCGGCAACGACAAGGGCACCCCGCTCAATACAGATCCTTTTCCTTCTTTAAGTTTGAGCTTTTCCCAATTCTTTTTCACATCTTCTTCGTTCTCCACTTTTATATCCCCATAAATGTGCGGGTGACGGGCCACGAGTTTTTCGCAAATGCCGCTAATGACCTCTTCCAGTTCAAACCGTTTTTGCTCGCTCCCGATCTTCGCATAAAACACGATGTGGAGCAGCAGGTCGCCCAATTCCTCTTTGATCCCCTGCCAGTCTTCACCCGTGATGGCATCTGTCAGTTCATAAGTTTCTTCAATGGTCAACTGCCGCAGTGATTGGATGGTTTGTTTCCTGTCCCATGGACATTTTTCACGTAGGTCATCCATGATCTGTACCAGACGTGAAAAAGCTTCAACCGTTTTTGTAGTCATAGCCGTAAAAGTTAGAATGTAACTGCTGAAAAAAGCATAAATAAAACAAATAAAATCATCATCATGATATTCGACAACAAAGCAACGAGTATGAATTTTACAAAGGTCTTTGCCCTCCGTTGCTGGTAAAACCGACGCATGCCTTTATACAGGTAAAAGAAAAGCAAAATAAAAAGCGGCAGGAGTACGAACCAGAGATCCCAGCCGGTCACTCTTTCAAGTTTGTCAACCCCGAACACTACCAACAGCCAGATGAATGTGAACACATACAGGTGAATCGTGAATACGGCATGATCAGCAAAATAAAACTGCTTTCGCCGGATATAAGTCAATTTCAGGATCAGGGCAAATAAAGGCAAAGATATGAGCAACATATAAGGTAACCGGTGAAGTGCGCTTTCGATGAATTCTTTCATTGCTTCATCCGGGTTATCCCTGAAACGTTCGTTAATATATATCTCTTTTTCAATCCACCGGCGTTTTAGCCAGCCATCCCTTTGGGATTGGGGCAACAGCCGCTGCAGGGAGTCATACTCTTCCCTGCTCTGATAATGGGTGCCCGAAAGGTTGATGGAACTAAAAGTGGCTGCATGAACATCGAGCAGGTTTTTATATGTAATGACCTTCGTTGTATCCCGGGCCCTTGCCAGTTGCAGCCGGATGGCACTGTCGCCCGGTTGCCGGATTGCTTCCCCTTCCAGCTTTTTAATATAGTTCGCTCTTTCCTGGATATTTATGGGGAGACTCATGCCGCTTCTGATGTTGCTGCTTGATTCAAAAAAACTGAAAAACAGCAGAAAGAAGATGGCTGATGTGAATATATACATGCGGATGGGATGCAGGTAGCGAACGCGGCGACCCTGCATATATTCTTTGGATAAAAAACCCGGTTTAAATAACAGGTGGTGCAGGGTATAAAAAAAATTACTGTCAAAGTGAGTGATATCATAAAAAAAATGCGTGAGCATGTGCCAGAACGTTTCTTTCGGCACCACGTTTTCCTGCCCGCATACATGACAGTACCTGCCCTGCACAATCGTACCGCAATTCAGGCAATTTGCTTCCTTACGCTGGGGGATATGTGACACGATGATTTTTTTATTCCCGGGTGGTCAGCGATCTGCAAAATTTGGGTTAAAAATAAGTACAAAAAATACAAGTGGTCTTTCTTTTTCGTTACTGGACAATTCAGGTAACTTTGAATCACGCAACAATATCACCGGCATGAAATTCCTCCTGTTATCCCTGGGCACCTGTTCTTTTCTTACCCTCCACGCACAGTATTATTATAATGATATTGTCAATACATTAGAGACCAACCGTCAGATGAAAGCCTTTATCGGCAACAAAGTAAGAATGGTTACGGCGAGTGGCTATGATCAAAATGCTGTAAAAAACAATGATTATTCAGAAGTGCAGGAAATAAAAGAGAACGGTAGGGCGCTGAAGATCACTTCCGTGAACAATGGAAACTATAGCTCCTATTATAACCGGTTTGATGGGCTCAACCGGTTGATCAGCATCACGGATTCTTCCTCTGCGGTGCAAAGTGTGACCACGTATCGTTATGACGAAGCCGGTCGTATCATAGAAGTACAAAATAAGGTCCGCGATACGGCCAATGATTTCGACCAAATCGAAGTACATTATTGGCAATACAATGCAGCCGGTCAGCCGGAAAAGATGTGGCGGATCATCAATAAAGCCGATAGCATGGAGATCCGTTTTGCAGCGGATGACGCGGGCAATACCGGGGATGAAAATACCTACCGGAAAGGAACGGTAACAGGAACCGTATACTATTATTATGATGACAAAAAGAGGCTTACCGATATTGTACGGTACAACACCCGGTTCAAAAAACTGATGCCCGATATCATGTTTGAGTATGATGACAGCGACCGGGTGATACAAAAGATCACCACTACTTCGAGCCTGCACCTGGGTTACCTGATATGGCGGTACCTGTATGATGCCAGGGGTCTGAAAACCAAAGAAGCGCTCTTTGATGAAAAGAAACAACTGACCGGGAAGATCGAATACAGTTATACCTTCGGACCCTGAGATCCGGTTTATCATCCTGCGGATCGGCTGCCGATCATTCCGGGGCGGGTGGTAACTGCTGATAAAATAAGGGGACGCCATGTCATTTCCCAACTTCATATTGCAACGATGGGATGAACAAAAGGTTATATTCATTACTAATCTCGATATCATTCGCCGGAAACCGGGGAAAAAAGCGGTGCACGATATGCGGGTGGCGGTCAAAAAACTGAGAAGTTTTCTCCAGCTAACCGCGAAGATCCTGGCCCTGGGGGAGAAAAAACAATTCCATTCTATCAAAGTATTGTTCCAATCTTCCGGTCGCTTCCGCGATGTAGAAATGGCCCTTTATCTGCTGAAGCGATATGCAGGAAGAGACCGGCCGGGCCTCCCCTCTTTTCAAAAACATCTCCGTTCGCTTTATTCCCTCACCCGGACAGCGACCCAAAAAAGCAGCATGACGGACCACGAAGCTGAACTTGATGTACTGACCCAATGGATGGATGCATCATTATTGTCATTGGGGGATGAACAACTAATGAAATATATTGAAGAATTGTCTGTAAAGATCCTGGAAGAAGTAAGAACGCTTCACCTGCACTTCGCCGATAATGCGCATGCGATAAGAAAGTTATTCAAATTGCTTTATTACTGGCTGAAAGCCTGTCCCGGTGATGACCATCCCGCGCTGGACAAGAAACAAATGAAGAACTTAGATAAAACGCTGATCAGCCTGGGCAACTGGCAGGATCATTTTGTGCTGGGCAAAAAACTCAGGAATTTCCGGAAACAATACCTGGTAAAAAACACGATTGAATTTGAAGAGTCAAAACACATAGAGCAGGTGATTGTTGGAGCACAGGTACAATTCATGACGGAAGCACAACAAAAAACGGCTTTGCTTTTAACGGGGAAACCGGCCCTGTAAATCAGGAAAGACAAATTTGTCATCTTCATTGTTTAGGCCTTTTGTTTACATTTGCTCTCCCTGATTGCCCGGGTGGCGAAATTGGTAGACGCACTACTTTGAGGTGGTAGCGCCCGAAA
>CAYSIU010000064.1:0-9660 GCA_964431095.1 uncultured Chitinophaga sp.
TTTTGCGAGAAAAGAGTGGCACCGGATGGCGGGGTAAAGCCCACATAAACCTGTGACCCCGTAGCGGGATCCAGGTCGGTGTAATGGAAACGGCGCATATCCGCCCAGGTTACCTGAACCCCCCATGCATACTGTGCAATGTATTTCTGTAACAGGATGCGGGTAAGGGTCAGGCCGGCCGGGGATGAAGGAACGATTGCGGTGCTGGCAAGATAAGCCGCCTTGTTGGCCGCAGTTATTTCCATGCCTGACGGAATCAGCACAGTGTACTTGGTGGACAGCATATCAAAATTGAGGCTGATGCCATTAATATAAGCTGCCAGCGCAGTGGCATTGTCACCTTTGCGCAATGAGGCTTCGGCTTTCAGGAACTGCATTTCGGATGCGGTCATCACGGGCCATTCCGCTTCATCCCTGAAAATATAACGACCCCGCTGATCCGCATAGGGATAGCCGGTTGAATCGTATGCATATCCCAAAAAGTTCCTCGGCCGGTCATTCAGGGCCAAACCACTGTTACCAAGCCAGGGTGTAATGCCTTTGAATGTACCGTTGGGATTTTCCCTCAGAATATACCAGCAGCGGGGATCAAAGACGCCGGTAAATGCACCTCCATTTCCACCTGTCATTAGAGTGGCAATATAAGCGCCCTGCCGGATACCGGTTACGGAGCTGTTCACATTCTGTCTCAGCAAACCATAATAATTGGAAGTTCCCGTGATGCCGGTATTTTGAAATTTACACGTAATATTATCCGCGTTCGTGGCGCAGGAAAGATTCGCATATTTAATAACAGAGTCAGCACTATAGGAGGATTTATTGCAGATATAGGCAAATGTGCGGGCCAGGATGCCATAGGCAAATTTTTTCCACTTGTCCAGGCTACCGCCATTGAAAAAATAATCACTGTTGGCAAAATTTGCCGGGTTCATATTTCCCCCTGTCATACTCAGGAAATCGATGGCCCTGCGGGCGATTGCCCGTACCGAATCATACACTTCGGATTGATCTTCATAATTAAATTGCTGCAGGCTGGTGTTGAATGCCTGGCGCAGGATGATCTCTCCATATTCATTGGTGGCTTCGAGCATGCTCCAGGCCCGGAGTGCCCATGCGGCCCCGACAAAATCCCATTTCTGTTGTTCGGTTCCCCATTCGATCACCCGGTTGAGGTTCTGCCCCATTCCATAATAATGTGCGGCCCAAATAGAACCGAGGTTATCACTGGCTCCCACCGTTCCCCCCATTTCATCATAATTGGAAGAATTGGCAGCCGTTTGAGATACCGGGGATGAAGTGGTGGAATAAGTACCCCAGAACTGGATATAACGGCCGATCAAAAGAGCATCTCCCGCCAGGCCATAGGCACTGCCTGCTGCAGAAGAGCTGCCGGTAATACTCCCGATCAGACTTGGAAATACCTGTTCGATCGGCTGAACGGTTGCAGCATTGGGGTTAGCGTAAGCATCGTCTATCTTCTTTTTACAGGAGCTGACGAAGATCATACCCATGCAAACCGTTGCGAAAAAATATTTTAAACTATGTTTCATGATCGTTTACTTTTTAATTTATTTAAATATTGCCTTGATACCAAAGCTTATTGAACGGGGCGTTGGCAGGTTACCATAGTCAAATCCCAAACCGCCCACTCCATTTTCTGCAGCGGTATTTCCACTGGTGGAAGGATCCGCGCCGCGGTAATTGGTCAATAATATCAGATCATTGCCAGTGGCGAATACGCCCAATGACTGGAAGATCCTCAACCCGTTGAGCATTCTCTCTGGTAACGTATAGGACAATGTAATATCCCTCAGGCTGAACCAGTTCACATTATGCTCAATAAACTCTTCTTCAGGTAACCCTGTATAATAGCTTGACTGGAAATAAGGCACCACGACAATGGTATTGACCGTCGGCGTGGCGGAATTTTCCTTGCCATCCTGCAAAACGCCGCTGATGATCCGGGGTTGTTCCCTGTCGGCAGTGCGCTGGCTCTTGCCGGTAAGCGTGAGGTAATATTCGGTGGCATCAAATACATCGCCACCCATTTTAAGATCCCAAAGGAAACTCAGGTTCCAGTTCCTGTAACGAAGGGTATTCAAAGTACCCAATGTGAAATGCGGCATCCGGTTACCGATCACTGTAAAAGTACCTTCCACGACCGGTAAGCCGGTGGTAGGACTGATCAGGATCTGGCCGGCGAGATTTCTCATGTAGTGGAAACCGGTGATCGTGGTGGCGGGCATACCACGGATCATACCGCCTCTTGCGTTACCATATAACCAGGTATCAGCAATATACGACTCATAGGCAATGGCAGCAGGCAGCGTCAGGATCTTACTCCAGGTATGATTGAAGTTGAATTTGACATTCCAGTTGAAGTCTTTCTTCCTGATTGCATTAAGATCGGTAACGATCTCTACGCCTTCGTTGCGTGAACTGGCTGCATTCTGCGTGTTCAATATAAACCCTGTTGCATAACTGGCCCTGAACTGATTCTGGATCTGGTCAGTACACAAAGTGTTATAATAAGTGAAATCAATAGAAAGCCGGCTATTGAATAACCTGAATTCTGTCCCTGCTTCGTAGGTTTTTTGTCTTTCGGGTTTAAGATTAGGGTTGTTGTTATCAAAGCCGTAAGAATAAATAGGGCCTACATTACTGCTGGTAAAATTATTAACGAATACTGATTGGTTCTTATAGGGGTCCGGGGCCCTGGCGGTACTTGCACGGGAAGCCCTCAGCTTCCAGTAATTGAACGCTTTCGTTTTCAGTTGGGGAAAGATATCCGAAATGATCGCACTCACACTGTAACCAGGGTAATTATAATTTCTGTGAGCTTTGGGAAACAGCGATGAGGTTTCAAACCGGTGCGTATAATCCACGAAAACCAGGTTTTTAAAACTGACCGACACTTCCCCGAAATAGGCAAGCTGGCGGTAGATAAACCGGTTGTATTCCCCGAAATTATTTCTCAATAGTCTTACCCTTGTATTGGGGCTGGTGATGCTGCTATCGGTCCTCGGTCCCACAATCTGGTCAAATGTAGCATCGGTAACCACCTGGCCGTTTTTGTACATCTTACCATTGCCCCCGATGGAATCAACCAGGCCTGTTCCGTAAATGGCAAACATCTTGGTTTCATAATCCTGCCACATGGTACCTACCATCAGGCGGGTTGAGAATTTACCCATATCCCTTTTGAATGTAGCCGTGATGGTATGGTTGTATCCATAATAATTTCTCCAGTAATTGTCCAGCGCCCCTCTCTGGCTTTTCGAAGTGAGAGCGGATAAGGGGTGATAGAAAGTATAGCCGCTGCTTTTATAGGTATCATAACCAAAACGCCCGGCAATGCTCAGCCATTTGAACGGGTTGATATTGATGCCACCGCTATAGATCATCCTCGTGGTTTTGTCATAGCTGTGATTTCTCAGCGTATTGTACAGAGGATTATCAATTTCCGCTGTGGGATCGGATTGGAACACGTTGATCTTGTTTCCATCGGCATCCTGGTACTGGGTCACATCCCGGGTGTCGGGATAGGTATAAAGTCCCAGTAGGTAACCACCTGCACTTCTTAAAGGTTTATCATTGGTGGAATAGACATATTGATAAGAAGGCGTGATCTCTACGTATTTCCCGATCTTGGTGGTATTGGTAACCCGCACATTGTATTTTTTATATTCATTATCAGGTACCACACCCTTGTCTTTAAAATAGGAGCCGGTCACCTTGAAGCCCACATTTTTGAAACCCACATCTGCACTTATGTTATGTGTCATGGAGGACCCGGTGCGGAAGAAGGCATTGATATTATTAAAGTGTTGCGTTCCGGCAGGATAGCGGGGTCCGAAATAACTGAAAGCCGTCGAGCTGAAGTTATTGCTGGGTGCGCCGTTTGAGCCTGGCGAATAATCATTGTTCAGATCTGCAAAACGGTTTACATCCTGGAAACGGAAATTATTATCATAGGAGAAAGTGATCTTGCCGGTTTGGGCTTTTTTGGTGGTGATCACGATCGCTCCCGCACTGGCCTGGCTTCCGTACAGTGCTGTGGCTTCAGGACCTTTCAGTACAGTGACCGACTCAATATCATTGGGATTGAGATCGGCGATCCTGTTGGTGTAGTCATTGTTCCTGTTGGGCCTGTCTGAAGCAAGACCAAGACCGGTACCGCCATTGGAAGTTTCATTAATCGTTGAGTTATCGAGGATGATGCCATCTACGATAAACAATGGCTGGTTATTCCCGGTTAAAGAATTATACCCGCGCAAAACAATCGCAGAGGAAGCGCCTGCCTGCCCGGTTGTGGGGGTGATGGTAAGACCCGCCACGCGTCCCTGAAGGCTATTCAGGAAATTTTCCCTTTGCGTTTCGGCAATTTCCTTGCCGGTCACGCCCTGCGTGGAATATCCCAGTGATCTGGGGGTCCTCCTGATGTCCATAGCGGTTACCACTACTTCGCCCATCGTATTGTCAGCTGCTTTGAGGCTGATGCCCAAGGTATTGCCATCCCCGGGTTTTACTTCGGTAGTAATGTAACCCACATACGATACCTGCAGGGATTCGCCGGGGTTTATTTTGATAGAGAATTTTCCGTTCGCATCGGTTAGGGTGATGCGTCGGGTGCCTTTAACCCTGACCGTTACACCTACCAAAGGTGTTTTATTGTCCTCTGAAACAATCGTCCCTGTGAGGGTCTTTTCCTGCGCCTGCAGGGCCGGAGGCAGCAGTACTAACGACAGCGATAAAACAAAGAACAATTGGAGAATTTTTCTCATAGCTGTTTTTTTTAGATATATAATTAAATAAGCAGTTCCGCAATTAATATTTCACCATCCTGTATGACCAGGATGATATTAAATCACTTTTACTCCCGCATCGATATAGGGTCGCAATATCGGATCATCCGGTGTCAATTCAGTGATCAGCATATCGATCTCCCCGAGCCCGCAAACACGGATCGGCTGCACTGAATTTATTTTCTCAGCAATACTCAGACATACTACTTTTTTGGAAGACTCTATCATGGCCTTCTTTAATTGCACTACTTCCCAATCGTTATCAGTAATGCCATGTTCAAGGTCGATGGCATTGGTGCCCAGGAAACAGATATCAGCCTTTACTTCTTTTATCCTTGCAATGGCCTGCGCACCCACGGTTATTTTTGAATTCTTTGAGATCTTATCCCCGATCAGTATCACTTCTATATTGGGGTGATGCATGTATTCCAATATGGCCGGGATGCTCCCGGATATAAAAGTGGCTTTCAATTGCGGAGGCAATACCCTGGCCATTTCTATGATCGTAGTGCCGCCGCTTGTCAGCACGAACATGCCATTACTGATCAGGCTGATGGCTTTTTGGGCAATGGTCCTTTTTTGTGTCTGGGAATAAACCCCGTTGGTGGGGAAATAAACATGATTGAAGGAGGGCGATAGCGCTCCGCCATGCACTTTGATGATCTTACCTTCCTCGGCCAGTTCCTGTAAATCACGGCGTATCGTATCTTCCGATACATGTATCTCCGCGCATAGCGAAGACGAAAGGACTTTGTTATGAAGGTTTACCTGGTGGAGGATGTAGGCTTGCCTTTCCTTCTTAAGCATCCGTTAGTTTTGACCGACTAAAATAAAGGAAATTCCTGCACAAAAACGCAAAAACCGGAAAAAATTTGCAGACCCCTTTTTGACTGTGGATTTGTAGTTAATTTATTGATATCCAGTTTGGAATGAGGTGTTCCTAATAGCTCATAGCCAGCAGCCAGCGGCTAGCAGCCAGTAGCTAGTGGCCAGTAGCCAACAGCCAGTAGCTATTCTCTTTGCTATTTTCCAAAAGTGAACCTCGCTGTAAATCCAACTGCTGCAGGTTCGAGATTGATATCCGTTACAAGATTTAATTCAGGTTTCCAGTCCAGCGACAGGTTCAGCGGGAAATTGCCGAATTTATAATCCAGCCCGATCACTCCCTGCGCACCCAGGTTGGTATTAGTCTCATTCTTTTGTTTATTGGGATCATAGGTCTTTACAAAACTCAAATAACCACCCCCACCATAGAACCAGCTCAACCCCGCAGCAGCCAATGGTTTATGCAGTTCGATCAGAACGCCCAGCGCCAGCGGGTCGCCAAAAGAAAGAAGACCTTCAATGGCCGTTTTATCGGTAATGAACTGTTTGAGAGAAACTGAATTGTTTACAGCCGGAGGGGCGCTGCTCAGCCGGACACCCAATGCAGTCCTGTAATCCTGCGCATCGGCATTATTGAATACAACGGTACCCGCTGCAAACAGCAGAACAAAAACTATTTTCTTCATGGTGATTTGATTTTGTTCTATTCTAAACGAAAAATAGTGCCAATAAAATCTAAATATTTTGCAAAAAAAGTAGTAAATGCCGGGAAGCTGGTAGCGGATAGGAAATCAGGAATTGAGAGTTCAGCATTAAAAAATAGGAGTGTCTCAACTATTCTTAACTAAAAGCTAATTTCTGATGTTCAGCACGCAGTATCCAGCCTCATCTTTCAAAACAACTCATACTTCGTCTTTGGGCGCCTCTCATCGAGCCAGCTAAAATTCGGCAGCCGCATAGTGCGGGGATCTTTTTGTTTTAACGGCCAGATGGTGCCGCTCACCGTGCTTCTGAACACCACTTTTTTCAATTCTTCTTTTGCAAAATAAATATCGATGAGATCCGATTTTGATTCATTGATGCTGGTAAAGGCACTGTCTTCATCCTGTATAAAATAGATACATTCAGCCGAGCCTGCCGCGCGGACAGAATCGATGGAGCCATTGTTAAAATACCCATCCATCCGGGTGGACCGGACCTGGTTAAATACCTCCGCCTGCAGCTTGCTGACCAAAAAACTGTTCTCAAACACTTTTACACGTTCGGCTTTTTTGTTTTTTGTGAACACCAGAACTGTATCACCCGTGATCTGGCTTTTCCGCGACCAGAGCACGGGATTCTGGTACAAGCGGAATACTGAATCTTTGAACGAATAAAACAGGCTGTCGCTGACGGCTTGCAGCGAATCGGAAAAGATCCGGACATGCCGATAGGCTTCCAGGTACCGGTTCGTGCTGTCTTTAGTATCTATGTTGATCACTTTTGTTCCTTTTACAGTGTCCCGGGTAATGGAATCTTTCATACCATAGAGATCGGTCAGGCGCGCAGAAAATAAGGTGTCTGCCGTTACATAAATGGAATCCTTATCCTGCTTTATTATCATCAACGGTTTATGGGTCGCCAGCAGGCGTTCGTTCTTGTTATCCCTAAAAACTTCGCCGGCCAGTATCGTAGTGCCCTGTGTGGAATCAACGATCACTACATTCCCTACGGCTTGCGAAGTATGACTGCTGTCATCAAATGCAATCTTATTGGCAATAATGACCGTTTTCCCGTCATGGATAATGGGTCGCTGCCCGAATTCAGCTTTGCCGGTGGCCAGGTTATAGGATCCGTCTTTTGTTTCGATGGTCCTGCCGCTGCTGTCTTTAATAAATGTCTGGGAAATGAACCGGGTGATCTGGGTCTGTGTATTATAAAGCAGTGAATCGCTGGTAATATGGTACGCCGGGTCGGTGAGGTCCACATTGTTTTTGAAATATACATCATGCAGGTCGGCGTAGTAATATCCTTCGCGGCTGGTCAGCACCGTTTTTTTATTCAGCACTTTTCCTCCATGCAGATAAGTGCCGATATCGGTGCTCATATTGTATTCCAGGTCAGGAGTGGTCAAGGTCCCCTTGCCATCGGTCAGGCGGGCACCGCCGTCCAGGTAAGCGATCTTTTTATCAATCAGGTAGCGGAGATGACTCGCATACACATTGGCGGTATCTGAATCATTGATATGCACATTTCCCCAGGCTTCAAATATATTGTTACGATTATTGATGACACAGCTATCGCAATAAAAATAGGACCGTCCCTGCTTCAGTTTTACATTTCCTGCCAATATCTGCAATTGTGTGGAGTCATTCACTTTCCTGAACTCCAGTTTGCGTACGCCGGGAAGGATCTCTACCGTTACTATACTGTCAGACGGGGAGGAAGCTTTGGGAGGTGGCGGAACCGTCTGGGAAAAAGATTGCAATGACAGGAACAGCAGGCAGCCTGCCGGGAAACAATAAAATAAGTTACGATATCGCATCAATCAGCTACTGGTGAATAGTATCTTTCGGTAAGGGCGAAGTTAGCCCGCCGCTTTTATCTTTTTTGCCAAAGATGGATAAATTAACGTAGCGTTTGGGATGGGTTTTGATGTCATCCGAGAGTATCTCCAGGCTTAAAGTCGCGTTCTTAAGATTTGTATAAAGGGTCTTATCATTGATCAGGGCGCCCAACGTGCCATCTTTGCTGTCGATTTTTGTGATCGTTGATTTCAACTGGGCGATAATGTTGTTGAAGGCATCAATGGTAGGTTGCAATTCGATCCTGGCTAATTTTTCAGAGAACTTGCGGGAATTGGAGACCGTAGCTCTTATGTCCTCCGTGTTTGCTTTCAGGCTTTCAGTGATCACTTCCGCGTTCTTCAGTGTTTTGGCCAATGACCCGGTCTGGTTATCCAGCAGGCCCGTTAAAGAGTTACTGGCTTTATTCAGGTTGGCCAGGGTTTGCTGCAGGTTGAGCCTGGCTGCCGTATTCAATACGCCGGTTATGCTGCTGAAGACATTGTTCAGTGTATCGAGGGTATTGCGCACTTTTGTCAATGTTGGGGTAAGCTGGGCTTTTACATCTTCCAGTATGCTTGAATCCACCCTTGTCTTCAACGTATCTCCGGGCTTTAAAAAAACCGAGTCTTTTCCCTTTTCGATAACAATGTACGAGGCGCCTACGAGTGGCGCAGATATCAGCGCCTTTGAATCCCTGGGTATGTGCACATCCTGGGTGAGGTTGATGGTCGCTACAATTCCTGTCAGGTCCTTGTCTTTTGCTTCGATATGATAAACGCTTCCGATCACGTAACCGTTGATCTTCACTTCATTTGACTGCGACAGCGATCCCAGGTTATTGAATATGGCATAGATCTTTTTCCTTTTCTTTAAAATATTTGTTCCCTTCAGGAAATTGAAGCCGAGAATGAGGATCGTAAGGGCGGTAATAGTGAGAACCCCGACCTTAGTTTCGTTGCTGATTTTCATTCGGTTGCATTTGTGCCAGCCAATGGGCTTTCACAATGCCAAATTAGCTAATTATTTTAAATAGGCCAGTGTGGCTGGGTACTGGATACTAGATTCTGGATTCTGGATATATAGTGGGTACTCACTCAAACATTCAAACGATACCTGGCTGGAACAATAACCCTAAAACCCTTTCTTGTCTTTATCGTCGGGTTTTGTTTCCAGTTTTTCTTTATATTTTTTAATAGCATTGAAAATATTCGTTACGATTTCCTGCTGCCCCCGATCGCTCAACAGGTATTCTTCCTCTTCTTTATTGGAGATAAAACCAATCTCGATCAATATACTGGGCATGCCAGTGGCTTGGAGTACCCAGATGCCCCTGTCGTTCCTTTGCTTGACACCGCGGTCGATCCGGTTGGCCATCCTGAATTCATCCTGCACCTCCGTGGCCAGGCTCAGGCTTTTCCGGAAATAATATTGTGCGTAGATCAGCATCCGGGCTTTTTCCGTGGGATCCGAAGGATCGGGCATCG
>CAYSIU010000065.1:0-9624 GCA_964431095.1 uncultured Chitinophaga sp.
GTTGTTTTTAAGGATGGCAAGCCCTCTAAAAAAGATTACCGGCATTTTAACGTACAGACGGTGGAAGGAATAAATGATTTCGCCACAATGAAAGAGGCTGTGCATCGCCGTTATAAAAGATTGCTCGAAGAAAAACAACCTTTTCCGCAATTGGTAATAATAGATGGAGGTAAAGGACAATTGGGCGCTGCTTATGAAGCCGTCCAGGAATTGAATGTTGAGAATGAAATGACTTTGGTTGGCCTGGCAAAAAATGAAGAAGAACTTTTTTTTGTCGGAGATAAAGAGTCATTAAAACTGCCTTACAATGGATCCAGCCTAAAGCTGATTCGTCGTATTCGCGATGAGGTTCACAGATTTGGAATAACATTTCATCGAAAGAAAAGAAGCAAGGGTACATTCAAAAATGAATTGGAAAATATCAAAGGAATTGGTCAATCCACTGCTGATGCATTATTAAAGGAATTTAAATCTGTAAAAAAAATAAGTGAGCAAAATTTTACACAGTTGGAAAAGATTATCGGAAGCTCTAAAGCAAAAATTGTAGTAGAACATTTCGGGAAATAAACCCATGACAATTCAAGCAAAGACATTTTTAAACGAAACGTATGGGCAAAAAAATGGGGCCCGGATAGAAATCCAGCCCCGTTTTTAAAATCCAATATCCTATGAAAAACCGAGACGAAAATACAACAATTCCCCAACTTTCCTATAGGAGTTTTACTATTTTTAAATTTTTTTTTCTTATTGAATTATAAATATTTAACCCAATAAAAAAGCCCCTTTAACGGGGCTTCAATATGATATTTTTACGAGTAAAAATGAGGATTAATACGACCACAGATCCTGTTCAAAATTGAAGATCTTTTCCTTGATATTATCGCCTTCCAGCAGGGCAAGGATCGGGTCCTTGAGATAAGTTCTTATTGTTTTATTACCTGGATTATCAAGCGTCGATTTCACAACATAACTGCTGAACATCCGGCTTTCAAACAGCTCTTCCCAGGTCATACGGCTTTGGCCCATGTTCTTGGGGTTATACACTTCATACCTTGCCAATGTAGGGCGAAGATCAGGATAATAAACCCAGAACATTACGGAAACGCCTCTTTCTTTTCCATTGGGTGCATATAAAGTTTTAAGAGGAGCGATTCCCAGTATCCTGCAAAACAGCCTGCTGGCTTCCCGGTCAAAGACCCACTCTTCTTTTAACCTGATCTTGGTTACGGTCTTGGGGTCAAAGCTTGCTTTTGTAACTACATACCTTAAAATCTTGGTAGGATCACTCGGATCGACCTGGGGCACCGTATCCGAAGCTCCCTCTGTCAATTGTTGAATTTCAGCCAGGCTCTTGGGAGTCGTGAATCGTTCGTCCGCAAAAGCAGTTACTTCACCGGTTTTAATGGCATTGAGTAAGATGTCCACGAACATCTGGCTTCCATTATCATCGGAAGACTCATATTGAAAAACCCTGTTGATCTTTTCCCTCAGGTCCAGCTCTCTCCACACTTTTTCGGCAAACAAGGCGTCGTCCCACCGGAGGTGCTCATACGGCAATGGGTTGCGCTTTGTGAGACTGCTCTTATCAAAAGCGTTGTCATTCCGCAATGATTTTTTTACCACAGTATCCCCTAAGCCGGAAGAATCAATCACAATAGGGATATTCCCATAGGGGTTATAACCGGAGGGGGATACATTGTTGTTATTCTGTTGCTGCAGGTTTCCAACCGGGTTTTTGGTGGTATCTGTTGTCGGAGTAGTGGGATTGTTGCCTGCCGGTCTTCTCCGGCCGGATCTTTGTGCGTTGGCACTTCCTGCCACCAGGGCGCCCAGCAATAAACACAAACAGCTCTTAAGAATAAGATTTTTCATTTTCCACGGGTTTATTTGATATAATAAACAAGTCCGGGTATTTTACGAACTCTCCCATCGGGTCCCTGTGCCCGGATATTATCCAGGGTTACCATTCGTCCCGGCTTAACATAGGTATTGATGTTACTTAACGCTTCGCGGCTCCAGGTATTGCCCTGGCAGGGAGCTTCGTGTATGTCCCCGTTCTCATCATCTACCGTTAAAGTAAAGCTGACAACCAGGTATTTCAAGTCAAAAGGAAAATCTTTTATAAACGCCCCTACCCCTGCCTGTGCTTTAAATTGTCCAGCGGGCATGTTTTCATTACTCATTACTAAACCCACCGTGGCCACGGGATCGGGAATGGTACGAACGCGGAAGGTGGAAGAACCTGCAGGTTTCCCATCCACCATAACGATGATCTTGCAGTCATCTGTAACAGTGGTTACCCGGGCCATATATTTCCCGGTACCGCTTTTAGTGAGACTTCCACCTCCTCCTTCAATAACGGGATGGATTTTATCGTCTCCTGCACCGCTGGCAGCCACTGTGACGGGGTTATCGACTCCAATATAAAGAACGTTCATTTTATCGAGGGCAATGGAGGCATTGGATGCTCCAACTACATATTCCACATCGAATGGTCGCGTTTGCGGGTTTCCATCCTGGTCAGTAAAGGATACAACCACATGCACCGTGTGCGGGCCAACGCCTTCTGCAGTAGTTTTATAATTGGCGATCCCGTTTTCATCCAGCGCCACACCTGAACCATTGATGCTTACACTGGGCAATTTCGTTTTACTGAAAGCTCCGAGACCGGCGGTAATATCCAACTCCTGCCCGGGCATGAGATATTTTGAATTCTGACCCACGATCGCCTGGAAGGCATCAAAGCGGATATTCACCTTGCCTACCTGTTCATGACAGAAATTGACCACTTTATTTTCAGAAGTTTTTACATCATTCTGGAACTTACTGAGAATGGTTATGGCGGCGATGGTGGGTACCATGTGAAAATAGGTTTCTTCCCAGTTCTTTTTATCCCCGGTCATCGACTTGGGTTTTTCCAGGTTGATAGGGAGTGATTTTTCAAATTCTGTTTTAATAGTGTCATTGATCCCCAATACATTTTTTTTGAAATCGGTCAGCACCTGCAATAATTGTTTTCCTTTCCCTTCTTTGACCATCAGCCGTGTGGCGATCTCCAGGTTATCTTCCTTGTAACTTTTACTGGAATCCTTTGGGTCACCCCCGGCTTCTTTCAGGATCTCATCCTTCAGACCCTGTATAAAATTATTGGCGGTAGCGGCATAATCCATCGCCTGTTTGGCACGGGGTTGCCAAACCAGGGCTTTTGCCCGGGTAGTGGGATCATTCAATTTATCGTTCAGTGAAGTAAAGATCTTATCTGTTGATGCGTTGACGACAGCATTGGTTTTGACCAGACTGCCATTCACCGTTTTAAAGGCATTCAGGATCTCCGATGATACATTCAGGGCCAATAGTGCGGTCAGCACCAGGTACATGATATTGATCATCTTCTGTCGTGGTTCTTTCGGTAAAGACATGATTGTTCAGGTTTAATTGGATTTAGAAATGATGACTTTCTATTTTCATTTTTAAATCGCGTTTGTCTTGTTTTTTTAAACAAGATCCCCGCATCGATTAGTTTTAGCCGCGACCCTGCATGGCTGACAGCATATTGCCATAAATATTGTTCAGGCGGCCCAGGTTGCCGGCCAGGTGGCCGATCTGGTCCTGCACTTTTTTGGCGTCATCCGCGCTGTTGAGCATCTGGGCTGAGGTCTCAGATAGTTTACCATAGAATGAATTCAGCGCTTTCAGGTGGTTATTACTTTCCTGTAATTCCAGTTCGTAAATGGTATTCAGCGAGGAAAGGTTACGGGTCAGCACCTGAACCTGCTCATGGAAGGCTTTGGCGCCTTCGGTAGCGGTATTGAATGCCCCTACAGAAGAAGCCGCCATGTGGTAGGAATCCTTTACTTTTTCCAGCGAAGCGGTTACTTCCCTCGTTTTGGCGGTGAATTCGTCAGTGGCAGCTACAGCGCCGCCGATATCATTTAAGCCTCCCACGGTACTGTTGAGTTGTTTAAAGCCGTCTCCGAGCCTTTTCATCGTGTCGGGAGTGATATCGGCTTCCAGCATCATTTTATCCATTGCGGCAAAGCCTTTCCGGGCCTTTTCTCCGGCGATCACAAACTGCTCCTCGTCATGCGTAGTGTCTTTAATAGGCGGATAAATGGTATATAAAACACCATATGAAGTAAAAATGATCGACTCGGTTGTCAAACCGATCCATAACCAGGTATCGGCATCCGCGGCGTGTGTGATCTTCCTGAGAGCACCCCAGATAACTAATGCTGCACCAAAAGAAACGCCTACGTCGACCCATTTACTTACTTTGGAAGGAATAGCTGCTGCCATAATTGGATTTTTTAAAAGGTTTTAGTTTGATATTAACTGAGGGAGAAAAAGGAGAGGACAGATATAAGAACTGCCCTCTCCGGATTTTTATTTTGTTTGTTGATCAAATTATTTTTTTCGGCCTTTTTTCTGAGGAGCAGCCGGTAAATCAATCACACAACGGAAACCGATGTAAGACTTGGATGAATCCTGGTATTCGTAGGTGCTGGTTCCGCACTGCAGGTAATAGCCCACGTCTTTCCAGCTTCCGCCACGGATGATTTTACGCTTCATCAGGGGAGGATCATCGTCTTTGGCATTCCAGCGAACATCCGGGTTCATATCGTGCTGGAAGTTGTTACGGCCTTCGTAATAAATAGAGGATGTCCACTCGGCCACATTACCGGCCATGCAATACAGCCCATAATCATTCGGCCAGTAGGCATCGGCTCTCACCGTGTAGAAACCGCCGTCCTCAGGATAGTTTCCGCGACCGGGTTTAAAGTTAGCCATCAAACAGCCTTTTTTGTTCCGCAGGTAATAGTTACCCCAGGGGAACATGGATTGGGAACGCCCGCCTCTTGCTGCATATTCCCATTGTGCTTCGGTAGGCAGACGGAAATCAGATTCCTGTGATCTTTTCTTGGAATCAAGATAAGCATTCAGGTAATGTGTTCTCCATTCGCAGAAAGCAGTTGCCTGTTTCCAGTTCACTCCCACTACCGGGTAATTCCCAAAAGCAGGGTGGGAGAAATATCTTTTTGTCATGGGTTCATTGTAGGAATAGGTGAAATCACGGATCCAGCAGAGGGTGTCGGGGTAGATCGGGACGTCTTTCTTTACAATGAATTTCGAACGGGGTTTACCGGCATTTTCTCTCTTAGCGGCTTCTTTCAGGTCAAATACTTCAGAATGAAAAATGATTTGGTTGGGGTCAATTTCTTTCTTTCCAAAGATCCTGTCGTCGGGGGGAAGAATAACATTCGTACTCGCCAGTTGCTCCATGAATTTAGGATCGTTCCATTTTACCGTTTGCATTTTTTTCCAATCGATATATTCGTTACCATCGGAACCTGATTTTACATACCCCATTTTCCGGGCTACGACTGAATCGCGGACCCAATACACAAACTGCCGGTATTCGTTGTTGGTTATTTCAGTAGCATCCATCCAGAAACCGCTGATAGAAACGGTACGGTTACGCGCACTGAACGCATAAGCCGGGTCTTCATCACTGGGTCCCATATGGAACCAGCCCTGCGGCACATAGACCATGCCGGGAGGTTTGGGAAGGACGTACTTCCCTCCCGGGGCAATGCCGTGTACCTGCCCATCATTCGGAAGGCTGCCGTTTTTTCCTTTCCCATTCTTTTTTCCCAGAATTCCGCAACTAGCCAGTACAGATATACAGGCTACCACGCACAGGGTGTAGCAAAGGTTTTTCATTTTCATACACTTAAAGGGTATTGGGCAAATATAATATTTTGAATTGTTCGCTGACACAAGGTTACTATTTATTTTTTTCGGTTCAAAGCGTCTTTTACGGGGTAAAAATTCTAACGGTAACCGGGTTGATTTTATTGTATTAACTAAAAATTAATTACTGCATTTGGGCGCTGTTTATCAGCGATATAAGTTCAATTGCAGAAAATACGGGAGGATGGCAATGGTAGTTACTGCAGAGGTAAATGTAAGGAACCCTCCCGACCTTCTTCCCGGCCAATAACGGAAAGGCAGGGTCAGGCAAAGCGGAGGCCATTAGAACCCGGTTCGGAATATAGTGTCCAAGGACCTGGGAATGAACGCTTGAAAAGTTTTCCCCAACAATAGCGATCTCCCTGGTTCCTGCAGTTATTTCAGCATGGAGGCATGCCCAATTGCCAAAAGATCCCGGATAGCTGGTGATTGCCTTGCCCAACGATAAAACCATGTCAATGCTTCTTTGTTTCCAGGAATCAATATCGAATAAGATACCCAGTCGATAGAGGTTATAAGCCATCACGGAGTTGCCGGAAGGCAGGGCACTGTCATATACTTCCTTTTTCCGGATGATCACATCCTGCTGGGTAACGGAGGTATAAAAGAAAAAAACGGTTCCGGGTTCGCTGAATGCAGGGATCACATGTTCCGTTACTGACCTTGCTGTTACTAGCCAATTCCTGTCGCCCGTGATCTCCTGCAAATGGATCAAGGCTTCGATCAAAAATGCGTAATCATCCAAAAATGCCGGGAATTTTGACCGGCCGTTTTTCCAAGTATGCTGCATCGCTGAAGTGCCGGGATCTTTAAAATTCTCCAGGAGAAATTGCATATTGTCAATGGCCAGTTGCCGGTATTTTTCATGACCGGTTGCCGCGAAAGCCTTGCTGCAAGCGGTGTTCATCAGGGCGTTCCATCCAAGGATTATTTTATCATCCAATAAGGGCCGAACTCTTTTATCACGTTGCTCCAATAATTTTTTTCTTCCTTTTATTAATATTTTATTGATCTCTTCTGCCTTTTTATTTTTTTCGGCAATAAAAATTTCAACCGGTTTTTTTACCCTGAGAATATTTTTTTCTTCCCAGTTTCCGCTATTCGTGACATCATAATAATCACAAAAGATTCCTGCGTCATTTCCCAGCAACTTTTCTATTTCTTCCAAGTGCCATACATAGAATTTTCCCTCCACACCCTCACTGTCGGCATCGAGTGATGAATAAAATCCCTTCCCATTCATTAACTCCCGCTGAACAAACTCCATCGTTTCCTCTATCACTTCCCTGTATCGCTGGTTCCCTGTCAATTGATAGGCGTCACTGATCACCGAAAGAAGCAGGGCATTATCATATAACATTTTTTCAAAATGTGGGGCCAGCCACTCATTATCGGTTGAATAACGGGCAAAACCTCCCCCAAGTTGATCATAAATACCTCCCCCCATCATTTTATCAAGACTTAACAGGGCCTGTTTTAGCGCGGCCTCGCCCTCCTCACTTCTCGCCACCTCACCAGTAGCACTTTTCCCAGAGAGAGGCGAGTCTTTTATTTCTTTTAAGCTTGTTTCATGCTTACTGAGGAAAGTGTAACGAAGAAGAAACTGGATTGAAAATGTTTGAGGAAATTTTGGGGCTTTTCCAAAACCACCCCATTCCCTGTCGGCGGATCTCATAATATTCTGAAAAGATTCCAGGATCCTGTCAGGAGAAAACAGTTCTTCTTCTGATGTTTTTTGTATCCCAAACTCATTGGATTGCACGAGATGCTGGGTCAGGTTCTCCGCCTGGGAATCTATTTCATTTCTTTTTTCACGGAAAGCCAGGATCACTCCCTGCAGTACCTCCTGCCAGGAAGGCCTGTTGAATGCTCTTTTCGGAGGGAAATATGTACCCCCGTAAAAGGGTTTCATATCGGGGGTCAGGAACACATTCAGGGGCCAGCCTCCGCTACCCGTCATGACCTGCACCGCATCCATATATATATGATCAAGATCGGGTCTTTCTTCCCGGTCAATCTTGATATTGATGAAATTTTCGTTCATGACAGCAGCGGTGGATTTATCTTCAAAACTTTCCCGCTCCATCACATGACACCAGTGACAGGCCGCATAACCAATGCTCACCAGTATCGGTTTGTTTTCTTTTTTTGCTTTTTCCAATGCTTCATTCCCCCAGGGATACCAGTTCACCGGGTTATGCGCATGCTGCAAGAGATAGGGGCTGGTCTCGTGGATGAGCTGATTGGTATATTCCATGTGGTCGAACAAATAGGACTACGAAGTTCGCTGAATAAGCTTTCCCGTAAAATTAAAAAGAGGAGATACAGACGCATCTCCTCTTTTTATTAAGAATAATAATGAATTATTTTTTCTTCTGCATGCCTGCAAGAAATTGTTCAAGAGCCGCTACCATACTGGGTGTCTGTGGCTGAGGCGCCTTTATCTCCAGTTTCAGACCCGCATCTTCTGCTGCTTTCGATGTGTTATTCCCGAAAGCCCCTATCACCGCCCCGTTTTGTTTATATCTGGGGAGATTATCAAAAAGACTTTTTATCCCGCTGGGTGTAAAAAAACAAATGATATCGTATTCTGTTCTTATAAGAATGTCTTTCACATCTGCACTTTGGGTGCGGTACATAAAGGCAAGGGTGAATTCGCAATTATTGTTCTTCAGCCAGTTTACAATTTCATTATCCTGCTGGTTCTCTGAACATACATACAGGAGTTTTTCATTCCCTTTATGTTTATTGATAACATCGAACATGCTTTTGTTGGTGCCATCGGCGCCATAAAACACTTTCCGTTTGCGGTACAGGATAAATTTCTGCAGGTAGAGCGCGACGGCTTCCGTAATACAGAAATATTTGGTGTCCTGCGAAACGCTGACTTTCATTTCCTCGCAAATGCGGAAGAAATGATCGATCGCATTGCGGCTGGTAAAAATGACCGCTGTAAAATGCTGGATCTCTATTTTTTGTTTACGGAATTCCCTGGCAGGTATCCCTTCCAGCATGATAAATGGATGAAAGTCCAGTTCTACACTGTACTTCCTCGAAAGCTCATAATACGGCGATTTATCGCTTTCGGGTTTGGGTTGGGTAATCAGGATTTTCTGTATTGCTTTGGCCTGTCCGCCGGCCTTTTTAACCCCAGGTTTAATCATGTTCGGTTCGGCTAAAGTTGGCGGCAAAGTTAAGCAGTAATCCTGAAAAACAACAACAAACCCCTGTAAACCAGTAAAAGTGGTGCAATTTCGAAAGCAGCGAGGTACAAAACGAAATGAAAAAGATTGACTTTGACCTGATTACGAACGGCTGCATAGGTGAGGATAACCCTGTAAATCAATAAGGCGGCTACGAGGCACCAGGAAAGGGTCAGACTGGCCGTGTAGATATCGCCAACGGTAAATGCAAGCAGTACCAGGAAAGGCAGCAGCGTCATGCCGATCATTTTATTGACAATAAAAACAATGAAAATGTAGGCATCCGCAGCCTCCTGCATCACGAACAACCAACCCATGATCTTCAATCCGGCAAATTTAACCAGGTAAAGCCCGGAAAGCCCGCCACAACAATATAAACACAATAACCAGAAATTGCCGGCTGGGTTTAGCTGAAAATGCTCGAGGACAAAACCAAGATACAACCCTCCGCTGACCACAAAAAAAACATTCAGCAACAAGGAAGGAAGGGGGGTTTGCATCAATTGCTCTTTTATCTGCCGTTGTTTGAGCGTGGTCCGGAAAAAAAGACGGAACAGGTCACTGAAATATTTTGGAAAAGCCTGGCGCATCAGTCCAAAAATGATCAGCAGCAATACCAACAGGTAAAATAACACTTCTTTACCCCTGAACTGTTTCTGTTGCGAGGGCG
>CAYSIU010000066.1:0-9598 GCA_964431095.1 uncultured Chitinophaga sp.
GTAGTAAAAGAAAGAACAGGTTCGGCATAAAAATATATTGCCAGTCATCAAAGGGGCCGGATGGAAGTTCGTCCCCTTTTTATTTTTCTTTACCTTCCCGATCATAAACCCCACTGCTATGGCTGATCAAGAAACCAGCTTCCGGCCTTTTGTTGCTCCTGAAAGCACGATGAAGGAATTTACCCTGAAGTCCATCGTTTTGGGTTGCATCTTCGGCATTTTGTTTGGAGCTGCCAACGTATACCTTGCCCTGAAGGCCGGGCTGACCGTTTCGGCTTCTATTCCCATCGCAGTAATTGCCATCACACTGGGTACAAAGGTTTTTCGGACCACGATCCTGGAAAATAATATTATCCAAACAACGGGTTCGGCAGGGGAAAGCATTGCTTCGGGGGTTGCATTCACACTTCCCGGATTTTTGTTTCTCTCTACCGGCGATTCACATGGTTTCTTTAACAAGGGGGTCATTTTTATACTGGCAATTTTTGGCGGAATGCTCGGTACACTGATGATGATCCCTTTACGGCGGTCACTCATTGTAAAGGAACATGCAAATCTTCCTTATCCCGAAGGGACGGCCTGTGCCGCTGTTTTAAAAGCAGGGGAAAAAGGAGGCCAGTTTGCAAGGGTAGCATTTATGGGTCTTGGTTTCGCTACCGTTTATGCACTGTTGCAAAGACTTTTTAAAGTCATTGCGGAAACTCCCCTGTACGATACCATCCGGAATAAAGTAGCAAGCACGTTTTATCCTGCAGCGCAACTATCAGCCGATATTACACCGGAGTATATGGGTGTAGGCTATATTATCGGTCCACGCATTGCGGGCGTATTAGTAGCCGGCAGTGTTCTGAGCTGGCTCGTTTTCACACCCGTTCTTGCATCATTGATATCCCCTGACAGCATTGCAATGCAACAGGTGAAACTTGGTTTTCTTCACGATATGATGACTGCTGGCGGATATGGTCATTGGAACCCGGTGACCCATAGTTTTGCAGACCCGGCCACTGCTATTTACCGTGCTTATATACGCCAGATCGGTGCCGGCGCAGTGGCAATGGGAGGTTTCATTA
This sequence comes from uncultured Chitinophaga sp., assembly GCA_964431095.1. Taxonomy (GTDB): domain Bacteria; phylum Bacteroidota; class Bacteroidia; order Chitinophagales; family Chitinophagaceae; genus JJ008. The sequence goes on from CAYSIU010000066.1 coordinate 1,071, forward strand.
CGCTGATCAAAACGATCCCTACCATCATTTCTTCCTTCCGGGAAAGTGTACGGTCAGTAAAAGAAAAAGGCGGACAGGGAACGAAACGAACCGACAAGGACCTCAATATAAAAGTGGTGCTCTTTGGATCGCTGGCACTGATTGCCCTTATTGCGGTGCTGCCGATGATCCCGGGCAACGGCATTTTTGAAAAACTGTTGATCGGCGTGCTCATCGTTATATTCGGAGCCTTCTTTGTAACAGTGTCCTCGCGGATCGTTGGACTGATCGGCACTACCAATAATCCCATTTCCGGAATGACGATCGCCACGATTATGAGCACCTGCCTCATATTCGTTGCGGTGGGTGCTACCGGTTCAGTATACGAACCAATGGCGTTGGTGGTAGGTGGAATGGTCTGCATTGCAGCCGCAAACGCCGGCGCTACCTCACAGGACCTGAAAACAGGTTACCTGATTGGATCCACCCCAAAATACCAGCAACTGGGATTATTTCTCGGTGCCATTGTTTCTTCCATTGCAATCGGGTTTACCATTAAAATACTGGATACGCCCACTGCGGAACAGGCGGCAAATGGGATTCATGATGCTATCGGCAGTACGTATTCTGCCCCGCAAGCGACATTGATGGCTACCCTGATAAAAGGTATCCTGGGCGGCCAACTCGACTGGAATTTTATCATTGCAGGAGCCGCGCTTGCCATTGTCATAGAGCTATGCGGCGTAAAAGCATTGAGCTTTGCTATCGGTGTATACCTGCCGATATCTACCACCCTGCCGATTTTTATCGGAGGAGCCATCAAAGGACTCGCTCAGCGTATCAAAAAGAAAAGGAAGGAAGTAGTGAATGAACAGGAAGAAGATCTTGAAAAAGGCTCCTTATTTGCCACGGGACTTGTCGCCGGGGGAGCCTTGCTGGGTGTGTTGTTTGCCCTGCTGAGCACGATCCCTGCTATTGCAAAGGGAATGAAAAGCCTGAGCGTTGAATCAGGAATAGGAAAATTCTTAGGTGAGGGAGGCTATATGCTGCTGGGACTTGCTTTTTTTGCATTAATGGGATTCACGCTCTACCGTTTAGCGATCAGCAAAAAGAAGTTATCGTAGGTTTTGAATGATAACAGAAGTCCGGCCTCATCAGAAGCCGGACTTTTACTTTCCGTGTACGGATCCAATTATCTTAAATGAAATTCAGGTAATCATACTTTTTGCTGAGAATGGCCATATCATCGGCATTCAGCCATTTTTTTAATACCGTAGCATAGGCGTTCTTAAAATCCACTTTGAAGCGGAGGTCACCTTCCTCCAGGTCGGTCAGGCTGGGCATTTCGTTGATCAACCCTTTTTGTTGCAGGCTGCCGCTGACAAAGAACATATTATTGGCGGTTCCATGATCGGTGCCATTGCTGGCATTTTGCTCCACCCTTCTGCCAAATTCGGAGAACGTGAACAACAATACATCATTAAAACGGTTATTCGCCTTCAGGTCCTTAACAAAAGCTCTTACGGCATCGCTCATTTCTGTGAAAAGCCGTTGCTGCTGGTCGGCCTGGTTGATGTGCGTATCAAAACTTCCAAGCGATACATAATACACTTTGGTATTGATATCGGAATAGATCAGCGAAGCGATCGTTTTCAGACTATTCCCCAGGTCGGACTTGGGATAGTCGGCATTGCTCGGGTGCATCTTGCTTTGCTGAAATATATAATCAGCCGAAGAAAGTGTTTCCGCCATGGTTTTATACAGATAGTCAGCGGGCTGTTCTCCTGGTACATCTTTATGATTCTTCATTACATCCCGGAAGAACTTTTCATTGGCGGTCCCGTATAAACGTTTCGGGTCTTTTACCGCGATCCCGTTCAGATTATCTCCTTTCAACGCAAGGCTCAGTACGTCGTCTATTTCTATCGCCTGCGTGGGCCTGTCGCAACCCTGGCATTGTGCATCCAGGTAACGGCCCACCCAACCGCTGGTCCAGTATTCGCTGCTCGGGCTGGCGGTATGCCAGATATCCATGCTACGGAAATGCGACCGGTCGGGGTTTGGGTAACCGACACCATTCAATATGCCAAGGCTACCGTCGTCATATAATTCCTTCAACCCGGTCAACGCCGGGTGAAGGGCCACATCATCGGTCAGTGAAAGTGCTTTTGTTCTTTCCACACCCAGCTTTGGACGTGCCTTGTAATAAAGATCATTTCTTACCGGTATCACCGTATTAAGCCCATCATTACCTCCGCTTAACTGGAGTATCACCAGTACTTTATTACCCGCGGGCACAAGGTTTCTTCCTTCAAAAGCCTTGAGGAATTTAGGCACCAACATGGCCGCCGTAGCCAGCGAACCTACCTGGATGAATTCTTTACGTTTGATAAGCATTTTAAAAATTTTTACCCTTAATTATTTTTGCACCCTAATTCTCGTTTCCCACCTAACATAATTGATACTCCGGCGTGCTCATGATCTGCAGCGTAGCCGTTTTTATAAATTTCTCTCTTCCGCTGCTATCCGCATATTGCGTGATCAGGTCAGGACTCACCTGGCTTTTTGCCTCCAGTAATAAACCCATAAGATGAGATAATAAAGCCTCCCTCGGAACAGGTTCAAAATTCTTTGTGTACAGTGACCAGTCAATGCTCACCAATATGGGCTTATTCACCCGTCCCATCGCCTGGAGCACTTTTGCTTTCGGGTCCTCCACTTCTTTGTCCTTGCGACCCATCATCTGGTCATCATCATCTTTGGGTTTTACATTCAGGTCATCCCGGTCGTTCAGCATTTGCGGGATGCGCATCCGCATCATCAGGGTGGAACTGTCGATCCAGCTCTTGCCCCCCGGCCACCCGGCCACATTGGGCGGGTAAAAAAGCAGTTGCCCCAGCACGCGCTGTATCAGCAACAAAGCTTCTTCCTTTTCGATCTTCATAGGCAGCATCCGCTGTATGCCCACCAGTAATTCAATGGGTGATTTTATTTTGGCGCCGATATTCTTCTCATTATAAAACCAGTCGGAAGTAAAAATATCTTCCAGCAGTTTGCTGATATCATAATTATTTTTATAAAACCGTTCGGCCAGCCAGTTCGTTTTATCGTCATCGGGCGTCTCGTTCACCATGAACCTGTAGATTTTCCGGGAAATGAATTTAGCCGTTTGCTTTTCTCCCAGCAGGATGTCCAGGACCTCATCCCCGTCATAATTCCCGGTATGTCCCAATATGGTTTTACTCCCGAAATCATGCTGGAAGCGCCGGAACTGAAATTCTCCTTTTACATTGGAACCCCAGCCGGTAAAAGCCCTCGCTGCTTCTTTGATATCATGTTCGGTATAATTGCCGCGGCCCATCGTGAAAAGTTCCATGACTTCGCGGGCAAAATTTTCATTGGGATGGTCTTTCCGGTTTTGCTGGTTGTTCAAAAAATTCAGCATGGCTGGTGTCTTGGACACTTCTTTGAGCAGAGTGCCGAAATTTCCCAATGCATTGGTCCGGATCACATCCAGCAACCCCTGCTGGTAAAATACATTCAGGTTGCGGCAGGCAAAATGACCGTGCCAGAAAAAAGCCATTTTCTCCCGGAGTTGGGCGGCGCTGTTCACCATTTCATGCATCCAGAAAAGATTCAGGTTGCGGACCCCTTCGCGGTTCTTTTGCTGGATCATCTTTTTTTCATCCACGGACAGCTCCTTGCGCTGCTGGCGGCCAATTTCTTCAATACCCATCAGCAGCCCCTTCAGGTAATCATCGGCTACATCAAGGTACTCTGGTTTCTTGTCGGAGGCTTTTGCCAGTGCTTTGTAAAATTGTTTCGGGGAGTATTGGGAGAGATCGCCCAGTTGCTCAACAGCCGGGCCAAAACCGGCACGCCACATGAGGTGCTGGTTTTTCAACTGGTTAGTCAATGACATGAGGCTAACGTTTTGGTTTCAGACTTAATAATTCATAATAGGTTTAAAATCAGGTCTCTTAACATGACGTAAAACGCAAGAAAAACCTGCTTATTTTTTAAATTTGAGACATGTGTAAAACATGCAGCTAAAAGCCCTTAAATACGATATTCCTTTCCTCTTCTTTTTTCACGTCATCCGGTCTTTTATTCTACCGGCCGGGTGGTCCGGATGCCCCGGGTGGTCGCCCGGGTCCCGATCCCCTTCTTTATGGCCGGTTGATCAGTAACCGGAAACCTACGGAGAATCTTGTCAGGTTTTCCAGATTGGCGTATATATTAAATCCATTTGAATTGACTGAAACCGGACTAACCGTTCCGGTGGCCGTCTTTTTATGGGTATAATTGATCCCGAAAAGATTGATGAAACCGGTTTCCAGCTGTAATTTCCGGCTGATGCCGTACGAAATCCCCGGGTACATACTGATCCCCAGTAAAAAACTTTTTGTATCGCTTTCATTGGGAGTATTAAAGGCCGACTCCACATGATCATACTGGCCCCCCAGCCTTGCCTGCAAAAAAATTGAAGCTTTGGTCTTCCCCAACGGCTTGTATTCCCTGAGGAAAAAGCCCGCACCCACGATCCACTCTTTAAGGTCATTGACATCCTGGGCCACATCATTTTTTTGATAATAAAAAAGAAGGTCCACGCCCGCTACCCGGTTCTCTTTTATAGCTTTTCCATAAACCGGTAATATATAGACCCCGGAACGCTGATAATCGTTGCTGTTATTATTGCTGGTGCCTTTTTCTGTTGTAAACGACACATTTCCGCCCAGGAAAGTGGCCCCTTTCTTAATTTGGGCATCGGCGCAATATGCCATAGATAATAATATCGCAAGGGTAATACACTTTGTATTCATATCGTATTTTGGCTGTTACGAATTTACTATCTGAAAAATGGCCAGGGGTCCATTGTAATAATAACATTACCTATTTTTTGACCGCTGGCCACGTAACGATATGCGTCAGCTATATTATCTAACGGGTATTTTCTATCTATCACTGGCTTGAAAAGGCCTTTCACGATCAGATCTTTTATAAAGTTATGCTCTGCTGTAACGCTTTTGGGAAAAGGAAAGACAACTTTTTTACCGCCGAACAATGGTGTAATCATTATCAGTAAAAGATTGATAGCCCCGTTCGATGAGGTATAAAGTCCACGCTTCTTTAAAATCCGTTTGCATTTGAAAAAACTGCTTTTGCCTACCGCATCAAACACGATATCATACCGTTCTGTATCTTTTGTAAAATCCTCCGTTGTATAATCGATTATTTTATTGGCACCCAATGACCTGACCAATTCGCTGTTTTCAGCCCTGCACACCGCCGTGATTTCTGCACCATAATATTTCAGGAATTGCACATAAGCTGAACCGATTGCTCCCGTTGCTCCATTTACCAATGCTTTTTGTCCGGGTTGGAGCTTTAACGGGTTGATGACTGCCGCGGCATAAAATGTACCCTCCAGACAAGCTGCCGCTTCGTCATACGGTATATTGGGAGGCATCAGGATTATCGTTTTTATTGCTTTTTTTTCGGATACTATAAAATATTGTGCATGAGATCCGAAACCGAAGACTCCTCCAAAGCCCATGATCTTGTCGCCTGCTTTAAAAGATCGTACTGTAGAACCGGTTGCTTCGATCTCTCCTGCAAAGTCTGTCCCGATAATGGATGCCCTCGGTTTGAATTCTCCTGTAAATAGCCTCATGAAAAACGGTTTGCCAGATAGTACATGGCAATCACTTCTGTTTACGGTAGCAGCATGTACTTTTATGAGCAATTCATTGTCTTTAGGCGTAGGGATGCCAAGTTCTTTTATGGATAAATCTCCTGGCAGACCATATTGAGAACGTACAGCCGCTTTCATACTTATTTATAATGATGTCAATGTTCCGGGGCTTGCCGTAGTGGCGGACTATTAAGTTAAGGAAATTCAGCGGGCTGCTCCGGCCAGCAAATATGCCCTTACATGCAGGGCCTGCTCATTATCCAGTCTCGCCCTTGGGATCATCACGGGTAATATCGTTTCCCACCGGGCTGAGGAATATTGCGAAGGCTCCGGCAGGCCGTGGCAACGAATACAGCGGGCCATAAAGATCCTTTTGCCTGCTGCCGTATCCGGTGCAACCGTTTCAATAGGAGGATAGTCATTAACCCTTGGTTTGATTGGATCCGTTTTCCGTTCTGTAATGACAGGGAGGGCACGCGGGTGGCAGGAAGGAACAGCAAGAACGGCAACAAGGAGGATCAGCAATACTCTTTTCATTTCCAGTTGTTTGAACGATCGTAATTTTCCTATATAAGACGCTATTGGACAACTATTCTGTAAAAAAAGTTTAAGTCGTTCCGCAGACCTGAAAAAATAAATATATTTATCGGCCATTTTTAATCTTATACAAAACAATCAGCCTTTTTTATGAAAAAATTACTGGTGCTGCTTGCCGCAGCTTTTTTATTCAGCGTCAGCTGTAATAAATCAAAAACAAGTGAAGATACTGCGACGGTGAATGAGCCAGCCGCCACCATTCGTCAATGCGCCGCCTACGACGTGCTCCAGCAGCAATTAAAAGATGACCCGTCCCTGCAGCAACGGATGGATGCCATCGAAGCATTCACCCGCCGTTTTGAAACAAATCCCACGCAGGCCGACCGCTTGCTGCCAAACGGCACCCTTGAAGTACCCGTTGTCGTAAATGTATTATATAAGACAGCCCCGGAAAACGTTTCACAAACACAGATCCAGTCACAGATCGATGTACTGAACGAGGACTATTCTGCTACGAACGGTGATAACAACAACACTCCTTCTGTTTTCCATAGCGTCCTGTCAGGTGATTGCCGTATCCGGTTCGTGTTGCAAAATGTAGTCCGCAGGCAAACCAATAAAAAAAGCTGGAACACGAATGATGCCATGAAGAAAAGCCAGCAGGGAGGGATTGACCCGACAAGTCCCACGACCACCCTGAATATCTGGGTTTGCACACTCGGTAATGGTATTCTTGGTTACGCCCAGTTTCCCGGCGGTAACCCGGCTACGGATGGAGTGGTGATCCTGAACACGGCGTTTGGCCGCACTGGTACGGTTGTTGCGCCATTCGACAAAGGAAGAACAGCCACGCATGAAATAGGTCATTATTTCAACCTGCGGCATATCTGGGGTGATGACGGAAACAGTTGCAGCGGAACTGACTATGTGGATGATACCCCCAACCAGGCTTCTGAAAATTTTGGTTGTCCCGCCTTCCCGCACGTATCCTGTAGCAATGGCCCCAATGGAGATATGTTCATGAATTATATGGACTATACCGATGATGCCTGCATGTTCATGTTCACCGCCGGTCAAAAGACCCGTATGCAGGCCACCTATGCCGTGGGAGGACCCAGGGCCAGTTTACGTTAATTAAAAATATCTTTTCTATAAAAAAGCTGTCTCTATGCGGGACAGCTTTTTTATTTGTTTTGTTGAGATATTTACTTCTTGCAATTGGCCTTTATATAAGCCAATACCTCATATTGTTCTGTACCGTCCAGTTTAGCCCTGGGGATCATGGTTTTCAGAATACTGTCCCACCTGTCAGACGTATAGTCAGCGGTGTTTTTCAATCCATGGCATTTCGTGCATTTGGTTTTAAATATTGTCTCCCCGTTTGCAATCTGTGCTTCATTGCTCATGCCCGCCACCGGGCTCATATCTGCTGCCGGGGTGACTTTGGAAACGGTATCCGTAACTGCTGTTTTTTCTGCAGCAGTTTTATCATTCGGCGCGGTCGTAGTGCCGGTAGGTACTGCTTTTTTATTGCAGGCGATGAATACGAATAGTCCGAGTACAGATAGTAGAAACGCTTTTTTCATACAGGTTAAAATTTCGAAAAGTAAATATAATGTTTGTCAGGAAATAAAGGATGCCCCGAAATATTGCTTCAGTATGGATGGCAGCTGAATACCATCGGCCGATTGGTTATTCTCCAGCAGGCAGGCCATGATACGGGGCAGGGCCAGTGAGCTGCCATTGAGTGAGTGCAACAGTTTTGTTTTTCCATCCACATCCCTGAAACGGATCTTCATCCGGTTGGTCTGGAATGTTTCAAAATTACTGACAGAACTTACCTCCAGCCATTTATCCTGTGCAGCGCTGTACACCTCAAAATCGTAAGTAAGGGCCGATGCGAAACTCATATCTCCACCGCAGAGCTTCACGATCCGGTAGGGCAACTCCAGCGTGTTCAGTAATTTCTCTACATGGGCTGCCATCTCTTCCAGCACATCATAACTTTTATCGGGGTGCACCAGTTGTACGATCTCCACTTTATCAAACTGGTGTACCCGGTTTAGTCCGCGCACCTCTTTGCCGAAACTCCCGGCCTCTCTTCGAAAACAGGGGGAATAAGCGGTGATCTTTACCGGCAGGTCGCCTGCCGCAAGGATAGCATCCCGGTAAATATTGGTGAGTGGTACTTCCGAAGTGGGTATCAGGTAAAACTGATCTTCTTCCATAAAATACATTTGCCCCTCTTTATCAGGTAGCTGGCCGGTCCCAAATGCAGTGGTTTCATTGACCATGAAGGGTGGAAGGTATTCTGTGT
>CAYSIU010000067.1:0-9418 GCA_964431095.1 uncultured Chitinophaga sp.
AACCGGAAAAAAACGGGTATCGGTTTATTACAGCACTCCAGGATTGCTCGAATGTGATCCTTACCCCACATATCGGGGGAAGTACGGAAGAAGCACAGCAGAATATCGGGGAGGACGTGAGTGTGAAGTTGTTCAATTATCTGGAGAAGGGCATTACGTTTGGCTCGCATACGGTTCCGGCCCTGGCTTTGCCGCCCCAGGAAGGTAGTCACCGCATCCTGCATATCCATAACAATGTACCCGGGGTTCTCTCGGAAATAAACACGGAACTCTCAAAAAATAATATCAATATCCTCGGCCAGTACCTGAAGACAAACGAAGAGATCGGGTACGTCGTGCTGGACGTGGACCAGCAGCTCTCTTCCCGGGCACTGCACTTGTTGCGGGAAGTGAAGGAGACGATCAAGGTCAGAGTATTATATTGAGATACAAGCGTGCCTGCAGGGCACAAGGTTCATAAATTCATTTTGTAAAAGGAGGAAGCTAAGGGCTTTTGAAACTCGTATCAGAACAATTTTTAGGTATAATCAATCGTTTTTTTGTTATGATATCGAGATCGATTCCATCTAATTTCATTTCTTTAAATGCTTTTGCCAATTCTTCTTTCGATGACTCTTTTATTGTGAGGTGAATTGTTTGTCGATTGGTGACTTTAAATGATGTGATCCCGTAATAGGCTTTTTCCCTGATGCTGGTAAAACCAAAAGCTATCGCTTCATCGTTTAGGAAAAGCGGAATCTGGCCCTTATATTTTTCAAAATGAAATAAACTATCCTTTTCATGAAATGTTCCAACAGTAAGTATTTTTTTAGCGGGGAAGAATACATGAACTTCCAACTTATCCTTTTCTTTAAAATCTGTTGCCACCCATAAATCCACGACTGCTGTTCCTTTCATACCCTCATAGAATGCATCTACATTAAACCATCCAAGCGTTTTTATTCTGAAGTTATACCTACCTTCAGTAGGCAAAATGTCAGTAAAACCCCTCGTTCGCATCACATTTTCCAGTGAATCGGGTTTTCGATACAGGTAAGCCATTGAATCTTCCCGGGTGGCTTCCCGGTGCAGATCCATCATATTTCCCAGAGCATAAACATAATCTGTTGTGTCAACATATATCGTGTCAAACCCGCAGGGAGCGGACATGCACGAAAACTTAGCAATGGAATCCTTTTTTTGCATTCCTTCTTCACCTTGAGTTGCATAGTCAAGTCTGAGATCGGGTCGCTGGGTTGATTCATTTTTGATATAATCCAACAGTAAATCAATTTCCCTGTCGCTTAAGTCCGGAAAAGCTGTCATCATACTTCCAAACTTGTTTTTCTGGCATTGGAAGTAAATGTTCTCCTGCATGGACCTGGCAGGGTTTCGAATAAAATCCCGTAACGTGTTTCTATCATTCACCCGTTCTTCAACAAAGGCCAATAAAGGGCCTGTCTTGTCTTTAAAAAGAGAATGGCAGGAAACACATTTTCCTTCAAATAGAATCTTACCTGTATCAATAGGTGATCGGTTAATAGCGGAATCGAGCAGTTCCGGCTCTTTCCAGTTAATGTACCCATCCGGTCTCTCTTCTCCTTTAAAGAGCTTCATTTCTTTATTTATATAATTTGTGGGTATCGAAATGCCAACTGATTTGAGAAGTTTTGTTTGTTTGCCATTTTGCATTGCGTTAAAATAAACCATCCCTCCACTTTCCAGTAGCCGGCCATCTGATTCAGTTGTCAGGCCCGCGTAGACAATTTCAGAAGGACTATATGCCTCTTTGATTTCAATTTCCACAGGGTTCGTTCCTTCAAAACTCCCTTTTTCGATGCTGAACAAACCTCCTCTCAAACCAAAAATCGTAGTATCACGGGCAGGGTTTATTTTAAAGAACTGAGTCCGGAGATTTTTAGGGTTAAATAACTTTGATTCTGGGTTATTGTCTGAACAGGAAAGGAATACTATGAAGATTATGAAGAAAAGAATAAAAGACTTTCGCATGGCAGGGGGTTGAGTAGAAAATCTATCACTTATTAATACGCTAAAGATAAAAAAGTAACCTGCTGCCTGGAAAATAATTATCTTCCTAAATTTTCAATAATTATTGAAAATTATGTAAATTTGTCCTGTAAAGAATCTCTATGAAAGTCGTCATTGTTGGCGCAGGATTTGGCGGGCTGAGGCTGGCCCGCAGGCTGAGTAATAAACCGGGATTTGAAATTATCCTGGTCGACCGGTACAATTACCACCAGTTCCAGCCGCTTTTTTACCAGGTGGCCACCGCCGGACTGGATGCCAGCAATATTTCCTTCCCGCTACGCAAGGTTTTCCAGAAAAGTAAGAATGTGCGGATCCGCCTCGCCGGATTGAAGAACGTAAGGACAGGGGAAAACAAGATCATCACCGACATAGAAGAGATCAGTTATGACGCACTGGTGCTGGCTACCGGTGCGGATACCAATTTTTTTGACAATCCCGCAATAGCCGAAAACGCTTTCCCGATGAAATCAACCGTGGAAGCTTTGCAACTACGGTACCGTTTGTTGCAGAATTTTGAAAAAGCGTTGACGGTAACCAACCCGGAAGAAAAGCAACGCAGGATGAATATCGTGGTGGTCGGTGGCGGACCAACAGGAGTGGAGCTATCGGGCGCACTGGCCGAAATGAAAAAAACCGTCTTGCCAAAAGATTACCACGAACTTGACTTCTCTAAAATGAATATTTACCTCCTCGAAGGAGGTGGAAAAACATTGGCCGCCATGGGCGAACGATCATCGGTCCAGTCGCAAAAATATCTGGAACGACTTGGAGTAAAAGTGATGACGAATACTCATGTAAAAGACTATGATGGCAATAAAGTATCCCTGGGCGACGGGAATTTTATCAGTGCGGCAACTGTTATCTGGGCAGCCGGTATTAAAGTAAATGTTCCAGGTGGCATTGATAAAGAATTAATCGCCAAGGGGAATCGTATAAAAACAGATCGGCATTGCAGGGTGCTGGGTAGCAATAATGTCTATGCAATAGGTGATCTGGCCTTTATGGAAACCCCGAAATACCCGCATGGTCATCCCCAGGTAGCATCTGTAGCCATCCAGCAAGCCGACCTGCTCGCAGTCAACCTGAGAATGATGGAAAGAAAATCAAGGCCTGATAAACTGTATGAGTTTGAATACAGGGATAAGGGTTCCATGGCAACCGTTGGAAAAAATCTTGCGGTAGTGGATATTCCCAAACCCCGCCTGCATTTTGGCGGATGGATCGCCTGGATGATCTGGATGAGCCTGCACCTGATGCTGATACTGGGAGTAAAGAACAGGCTTTTTGTTTTTTTCAACTGGCTGTACAGTTATATCACCTCCGACCAGAACCTGAGGCTGATATTCAAAGACAGCAGTAACGGGGCAGGAGTTCGGAAGCCCGAGGCCTGAAGCCTGAAGCCTGAGGCCTGAGGCCTGAGGCCTGAGGCCGAGGACATGAAGCAGTAGTTCAGTTGGCAGTCATCAGCTCGTAGCTCGGAGCCTGCGGCCTGCAGCCAATTAAATTTCTTTGAGAATTTTTTTTGCCCGCGATTTAAAAGCGGTTGATTCGTAATCCCAGCGGTCTTCGATGATTGTTTTTAATTCCTGCCGGATCTCGGGGTATTGTTTCGAAAGATTTTGCAGCACGGTCAGCGAGAAGGCTTTGATGGCGGGTTTTTCGGTGGGAGAGATAATATAATCGAAACAAACATTCATGACCTCACCGTGAAAACGTTCAGGGATAGAGATATGCTGCAACAGCCGAAGGGTATTGCGTTTCACCGATTCATGGGTGCCCGGCTTACGAAGGTTCTTCAGCAGTTTTGAAAAATGCCTGCTGATCAGCGGGGGATGCGCGATCACCACATAACTCAGGGGCCAGGCGGCCCTTTGCACCACGCGGTATTCATCGTTGAGAAATAAATGAAACAATTCATCAAAACGTTGCTGGCTACCGCCGATCCAGTCGACGATCCTCGTGCAGTTGTTCTTGGAATGTTCGGCCCGTATTGTATGGCGGAGATTCATTACTGCGCCACATAATTACTGCCTACCAGTATCAATTCTCCATTGGTGAGCTGGGTGCTTTTTAATTTCACTACATGGCTGCTGATAGAATTACCCCGTGTTGCATTGGGAATCTTCACCGTTTTCACATCACCGGGATCGATATTCTGCAGGATATAATAATCCGTTCTGAACTCCAGGCCATCGGGCAAAAGGATGCTGACTTCGAGGATGGCCTTTTGAAAAGTAATATCGCTTAATGTATTCTGCAGCGAAACCGTGGCATTGCGAATGCCGCCGGAGGCAGGAGGCGCGGGGAAATCGGCCTTTGAAACGAGGTATTTGTCAATATGCGCCAGGATCTCATTGTTTTCCGGTCCTATAACTCCGCCACGGGTCTTGGCTGAAGGGGCCGGGGTGTTGTCGGGTATTTTTTCTTCGGTCACTGGTTGGGTCTGAGGCTGAGAGCTGGTTGGCGGTTTCTTTTTATCCAATGTATCCGAAGAATCTGCTTTTGTTTCTGCGCCTCCACAAGATGCAATACCAAATGCTATCAATAGAATAAGTGCCGGGAATAAAGGAAGAAAATGTATCTTTTTCATAGAAGGTTATTTATTTATAATGCAAGCTACTGCGAGTTCTGTGCCGGGCAATACCGTTTTGCCACCAATATTACGACTATTTTTCCAATAATTTATATTATGTTAAATGGCGCACAGTAGGCTTGGCTATTCAGAAAAAAAGAAAAACGGCTTGGCTTTTTAGTACATTAGAGAATGGATCAAATCATCTTATATGTAGATGAATTAAATAATGATGCTACGTTAGGGGGCACATCTAACCCAGATACAATTAAGTACAATAATAATTTACTGTTAGCGGAAGAGGATAAAAATGATTTTACGAATAGAATCATTATTGATAATTCCGGAGCACATGTGTCAGCGGCAGGCCGTTATCTATGCCTTACAAGCGTATCAATAGACACGAAGAAATATAGTATGATATTTTTTGATTTAAAAGAAAACGAAGCTAAGGCCGAGATGTTATGTTCAAAAATAGACAGTCAACTTCAAAGAGATTCTATTATGCAAATGTTCAAACATATGAGGGGGAATTATTACAAAAAACACTACAACGAATATAAGTTATCAATAGGTTTGCCTCCAAAATAGATGTTATACAGGGCTTCTGTCATTTCTATAAATCCCCTCCTGCACCGTTCAGATTTTGCAATCATGCTGACTGCTCCATTTTTACCGTAGTGAATGGTATAGTCTACACCTTCTTGAAAAGAACACGCCTTCGGCGTTTCTTCCTGGTTGTTTTTCTTTTTTTCTAAATCCCCGTTTGCCATCATTTGCGCCTCGTTACGGCGAAACATACTCGGCGCAAACACAAAGGCACACCATGTAACATAATACGTTTTATTGGAAAAATGCGCATAGGTGTTCGGCGGTCATATTTTCCTGCGAAATTTGGGAATATCCATCTTTTTAAAGTAAGGTCAAATTTCGCAGGAAAACATGACCGCCTCACTAAAATGGGGCGTGCATTTTGCGCAATAAAAAATGTTATGTTAAATGGCGCACAGTAGGCTTGGCTATTCAGAAAAAAAAGAAATGAACCCCAATTATGCCAAACGAAGAAATATTATTTAAAAAGATTGCTGAATTGCTGGGATCGAGAGCTTCTCATATAAAAGATAGCGTCATTTAGCGACTTTTTTATTAGTTTTCTTCTTTGATATTATGCCAGTTGGGATTTCAGAAATTTGAAAACAAATAAACGATCCCTTAAAATATAGATTGCCGCCTCTCGCCTCAATTGTTTGTAGCGCATCATAATCCCATATATCTCTTATTTTCATATAAGCCAAAAAAAGAAATGTACTGTTATCAATAGTAAACAAATTTAATTTTCTATTCCCGCTACGAATAAATTTTCCCCTAATAATACCAGGGGTAGTTATCGCCACTTGATTAAACTGATCTACTGCTCCTCCTTTCAGAAGTACATTAACGTCTTTTGGAAGGGTTATATTAATGGTACATGTTTCCCCCTGAACATCTAGAGTATCTCTAGATATATATCCGACACCCTTCTTGCAGCCCCCAAACAGATCATGAATACCTGAATTAAATTTATATGTTATATATGGGGTGCTATGACTAATTACATCATAAAGTTCCGAAATAACAGTTCTATCAGCATGAGTAAATGCATTATCATAATAACTTATTGAACTTATACAGTCGGCATCTACCAGGGCTGTATCTATGTGAGGATGTTGGCAGCCCGATTGATCAAATGTGCAAGCGGACACAACCCTATATCTGTAATTGCCAACACACCAGACACCATTTTGAATGCGTGAGCTGCACATACTATAATCAACTTCCTTAGATTGAGCCGGGTTTAAAGTCATTTGAAATTGGGGACGGCCAGATGGTTGCCAATTTTCCCGGGGGCCTTCACCATTGGTATTATATTCTTCAATTAAAGAAAACGAAGCACCCACATCTCCTCGGAGGTTTCTTGCCTGCCAAGTCCAACTAGGGCAGCCATTACAAGGATTACAACAGGTTTTGCCAGTTGTTTCAATTACTATTGCATCTATTCCCGTTGGTGGTGGCGGTTGTTGACCTCCGCCGCCACAAACGAATGGAACGGTTGGAAAGGCAAAAACCAAACATGGAAGAATTAATTTTAAAGAGCTCATAAAAAATCAGTTTTGGTGGAAATAAATAGGTAATATAAATATACAATTTTGAATGTATAATTCAGGAATGGCCCTATCCCTATTTTTATAGGATATTAATTATGATTTAGGCAATTACATAGGAGTTAAACGTTAATAGATAAGCGCATTTTCCAAATAACAAAAACTATTATGTTAAGTAACTAATTTCGTGAAAAAGCCACAGCTAAGTGACTTTTCCCTAAGATCAATATTTTAGAAGCTTATTGCCTATTTGATGGAGTCATATCGTTCATTCCACTTCTTCTCTTCCGCTGCGTATTTGGCCTGTTCAGCGGGATTTCCTTTCGCCATTGATTTTTTAAAGGCATAGATATCCGCCAGGTAATTCACAACTTTTTTATACTGTTGTTTATCCCGTAATTCAAGATTTTGTTTGCCGGCAAAGATCGCTGCTGCTTTCTCATAAGGGTCCCTGGCCGCTTCCAGTGCATCGCCATATTGTTTGTCCAGTAGATCCCGTTTGGCCACATCCTCTTTGGAAGGCATTGTGCCGGGTTTGGTACGGGTCTTCATGTCGGCGGCATGTGCGGTACGGGCATCATTTATTTTTACGGCTTTGCCGATAAAATGATCGCCCAGAAAAAGAAAAGGATTTTCATCGCCCGGTTTCAGCGCCGCGGCTTTTGTAAAGGCATTCACCATTATTTTTTCCAGTTCAGCCGCATTGGCGGGTAACGGTGCGTCATCTTTACGCGGATTCAGTGTATCAAAGATGACCTCTCCCAGCACCTGGTTGGCTTTATAATTTTCCGGGTCGCCCGCCAGTATTTCCTGTATGGCCTTGAGTTTCGCGTCAAATCCATTGGCCAGCCCTGCGGCAAAATCCACTTTATCAAACGTGAAATATTCGCTCTTTGGATACAGCTTTACCCCCATCGCTTTATATTTCTCAAAAGAAGGAATATCTTTTTTGACGAAATAATAATTCACCAGGAAGCGATATACGGATTCGTAATCCACTCCCCCGATGTTGTGATCGGCCAGCCTGCTATAATAGATCGCGGCATCGTCATTGTTCTTGCTGTTCTCGGCCAGGATACCGGCCAGGATAAGTACATTGGTGTCCAATGTTACGGTCACCACTTTTTTGGATATCAGCAGGTCGGATAGCTCGACGGCTTTTTTAAATTTTTCAAATCCAGCCTGCCAGTTCTTCTTGCTGTAATCATCATAACCGCTGGAATAAAAGCTGGAATAGAGGTTCACCGGCCCGTTCTGGTAAATCGGGTCATTGATCAGCGACAAAGCGGGATCCATTTCCTTGTATTTTTTAAATGCGGTTTCCGCTTCCTTTGTCAGTTGTTCAGCGGCCGGGGTATTTTTATTGCTGTTATCCATCGCCAGTCCTGCATAGATAGCAGTCTTCAGCATCCAGGCTTCCGCCTTGGATGTGAATTTGGCATTCCCCATGTTTTTATCCAATTCGTCTTTTGCTTCTTTCAGGTGGTTAAGACTGAGGAAGATTTTTATATTATCGTAGTTCTGTGCTTTCAGCATTGTTGTGGCAAAGCATACCAGTATTACAAAGAGGATCCTTTTCATCGGCGTGTTTTTATTGTTTTAATTGTCAGTGGTAGATGGATTTTCACCGCCTTCGGTTGCGTTATATCCATTCCCATTTCCGTTTTGCCCCTGGTCATCCAGGTTGGTAATGCCAGCTATCTCGTCGCCTTCATCCAGTTTGATCAGCTTCACTCCCTGCGTGGCCCTCCCCTGTTCACTGATACCGCCTACCGGCATCCGGATCGTGACCCCGCTTTTGCAGGTGATCATCAGGTCTTCATTCTCCGATACATCAAGGATACCCACCAATCCCCCGGTCTTTTCTGTTACATTGATCGTTTTCACTCCTTTCCCACCGCGGTTGGTGAACCGGTATTCATCGATGGGAGTTCTTTTTCCGAATCCCTTTTCGCTGACCACCAGTACAGTCCTGGATGTTTTTTCTTCAGGGTTCACACAGATTATTCCCACTACCTGGTCATCCGGGTAACGGTTCATATCTTCTTCAACCTCGATACCGGCTACGCCGATCGCGCCGCGCCCGGTAGCCCGGACTTTTTCTTCTGAAAAACGGATGGCCCTCCCGCTTTTTACTGCCATCATGATCTCGCAGCTTCCGTCCGTGAGTTTCGCATCCAGCAACTCATCCCCTTCCACAATGGTGATCGCATTGACACCGGTCTGGCGGGGACGGCTGAAATCCTCCAATGTTGTTTTTTTGATGATCCCTTTCCGGGTGCAAAGTACAATATTGTGACCCTGAACGAATGCCGAATCTTTCAGGTCCTTTACATCAATGATCGCTTTTAGTTTATCGTCCGGTGGCAATTGTATCAGGTTTTGGATTGCCCGGCCCTTGCCCGTTTTTTCACCTTCGGGGATCTCCCAGATATTCAGCCAGAAGCATCTCCCCTTTTCTGTAAAAATAAGCATGGTATGATGCGTTGATGCCACGAAGACATGTTCAATATAATCTTCTTCCCGGGTACGGCCACCCATCACTCCCCTTCCGCCTCTTCGCTGCGCCCGGTACTCACCCGCAGAAGTGCGTTTGATATAACCCAGGTGCGAGATCGTGATCACCACATCTTCTTCCTTGATCAGGTCCTTTATTTTTACTTCATCGTCAAGATAT
>CAYSIU010000068.1:0-1979 GCA_964431095.1 uncultured Chitinophaga sp.
AAAAGGGCGTCCTCGACACACCATGCAATATCTCACTCCACCAATCATAGGCAGGTATTCCTAACCGGGGTATGGCAGGAGTTGCATTCAGCATCTGTGCCACTTTTTCTTCGAGTGTCAACCGGCTTACGACATCATTCACCCGTTGCTCAAACGATAATTTAGTATCCCAGAAAGGGAGGTTCTTGTAATTCTGGGCGTTTGCGTACAACGTCACTGAACATGCAATAATCAAAAAAAGATTTTTCATTTTATATTTTTTATTGGGCCGGCTGTTGTGCTGCTATCATCGTCCCTTGCGTCGCACTCTTGTACTGCATATCGCTATTCAACTTTCGTCTCCGGTGGTCCCAGGTAACTCGGGCTGGCCCCGCCGAAATCCAGCACCAGCTTTTGCAATACCACTCCCGGGCTGACCATCCAGAATTTCAAAACATGTTTACCCGGACCCGAAATGGTGTGATCCGAAGTTTTGATAATAATATCATTCGCCACCCAACCTTCCCACAGCTTTACATAATTGTCTTCTTTATTTAAACTGATCACCTCGGGTTGTTCATCATCAATGGAAATGGCATACTGCAAACCGTTCGGCGAACTATGAAAATTGAGTGTGGGTGAAAAATAAGCCCCGAGTTCCAAAGCACCCTTGCTATAAGAATAAAACTCGTATTCCAGGTGCGGGGCATTGCTCCCGGGTTTCTGGTCAACGGCTGTTACCGGAAAAGCAGTTACGGCTGAACCCGTCTTTCCCAGGTCCGGTAATATTTTCCAGGTAATGCCGTTGGTATTGACGGCTTTTGTAAAATGATCGGCTTCGATGGAAACGTAGTTGGAATATTCATAAAACAAATTCCCTTTTGCATTCACAGGGATCAGTCGTCGGGCACTCCCGATCGTCGAATAAAGAGGAGCGGCGGGTTTTTTTACAGAATCCTCCGGTACATACTTCAGGTTCGGCATTTTTTGTTTCGCCGGTTGCTGCCAATAGGTATAACCAATGTGCGTCTGGTCCATCATGTGGTTCCATTTTCCGTTGTTCAGGTGGTGATATTGTATGCTGATCAACGAGTCATTCCCGTAGAGTTCTTTTACCCTGGCCGCATATTGATTAGCACTTGCCCATTTATGAAAATGCGCGTCCCTGTTCATCGCCGCATTGTAATACATCTCATTCAGGTTGGCACAAGCCTTTACCGGGTGAAGTACCAGTTGGAAATAAGCATCGTGATATTCAGCAGGCAGCAGATCATTGATTTTATCCGCTCTTTTCACCAGGCTGTTATAATCATTTACAACCCTTTCAAATTCGTTATAGTGATCAAGGCTGTAGGTATTCTGATCCAGCAATTCCGGTTTCCGGCGACCATTATATTTCAGGTATTTTGATGTGATCTCTGCGATCTCTTTGGCATAAGGCTTCCCAAACTGCTCTTCACACCAATGTTCAGTATAACGTTGCAGGTCTTCAGCACCGATCTTTGCCGGGTTCCATGCATAATCGAGAAAAAATGAAATAGGAAGTTCCATCGGTTTGATATCCCCCACGTTCACGATCCAGATCTGGCGGACATTGTATTCATAAGCAAGATGCATTTGTTCCCAGATCCTGGGGAGTGGGTTGGTATTGACCCATTTATAGTTCCTTGGTCCACCTACATAATCAAAATGATAATAAATACCATAACCTCCTTTCCGGGGCGCTTCATTAAGCTTTGGAAGCTTCCGGATATTTCCCCAGTTATCATCGCATAATAATAAAGTAACATCATCCGGGACCCGCATGCCTTTGTCATAATAATCCTGCACTTCTTTATACAGGGCCCAGAGCTGGGGGGTTTCAGCCGCAGGTTTACCGGTCACTTGTTCCAGTATTTCCCGCTGGTCTTTTACAATCCTTTCCAGCAAGGCAGTGGCGGTTCCCTCCGTCATGGGTTTGTCCCCGTCACCACGCATTCCAACGGGAACAATGCGTTTAT
>CAYSIU010000068.1:1989-9352 GCA_964431095.1 uncultured Chitinophaga sp.
GAAGCAGCCGGGCTCGCGTACGGCGTCGGAAATCACGGTCGCATTGCTGTCGTAATTCCAGGGACCTTTACCATATCTTTTCCATTCCTGCTGCGCCCGAAGCATCGGCTCATGATGCGAAGTGCCCATCACAATACCCCATTGATCCGCCAGCACCGGGCTCAGGGTATCGTCATCATTGAATGCATTGCCCCACATCGCAGGCCACAGGTAATTCCCTTTGAGTCGCAGGATCAGTTCGAATACCTCTTCATATACCCGGTGATTGATGCCCCCGAATTTTTCCCTGGCCCAGCCCGAGAATGCCGGCGCTTCATCGTTGATAAAGATGCCGCGGTATTTTACCCGCGGGGCATCCGAGAGAACCACTCCTTTATTAATATAGATAACCGGTTTCTTTTTTACCGGTACATCGGCCCACCAATACCAGGGCGAAACCCCGATCTGCTGCGACAATTCAACTACTCCATAGGCGGTCCCTCTCCTGTCGCTCCCCGTTATCAGCAGGGCATTCTCCACTCCCGGGAACGGATTGGCAATGGTCTGCACCCGGTAGGCCTCCCATTTACCTTTTATCGCACTTATATCGAGCTTTTTCCGGGTGATCAATTGTTGAATGAAGGAAGACCGCTCTATAGAACCGATGAGAATAATATTTTTTATCCCGGCACCTATCTCATGCACGGATACAGGTTCCCTGCCGGTTACCATTTTCAGATCCCCCTTCAATAAGGAAGCCGCTATCTGCACCGTAGAAAAATCATTGCTATCCGTGCAAATGACCGTATTGGCAAGAGAAAAGGAACTGGGAGTTAACCGTTCAGCAACCAGTTGTTGCGCTAAAAGCGAACCCGGAACAATCGTATAGCATAAAATAAAAAGTGAGCGTATAAAATTATTTGCACGCATATTCATTAGTTTTTCGATCCCCTGATTTTTTCGCTTTAACTATAAATTTAAACTTTTCGCGATCCCTAATTCCAATCCGCGTAACTCCGCCAAACCCCTTAATCTCCCGATCGCGGAATAACCCGGATATGTTTTCTTCCTGAGATGATCCACCATCTGGTTCCCATGATCGGGGCGCATCGGAATGGAAACATTCCTTCTTTTCTGTATCAGCAATACCTCTTTGATGATCGCCGCCATATCGGTATCCCCATCGAGGTGATCGGCTTCATAAAAATTTCCTTCTTCATCCCTCCTGGTGTTGCGCAAGTGAAGAAAATGAACATGATCGCCGAATCTTTTCAGCATCCTCAGCAAATCGTTGTCAGGTCGTACGCCGAAAGAACCCGTACAAAAACATAACCCATTGGCTGGTGAGGGAGCGGCTTCCAGGAGTTCAGCCGCATCCCGCTCTGTGCTCACGATCCTCGGCAATCCCAGCACAGGATAAGGAGGGTCATCAGGGTGGATAGCCATTTTCAACCCGCATTCTTCCGCTACCGGGACGATCTGCTGAAGAAAATAAAAAAGATGTTTTTTCAGTTCAGCGCTATTGATCCCTTCATAGGTCTTTAATTCCGCTAATATTTGTTCTTCAGTAAATTGCTCTTCACTCCCCGGCAGACCCAGCAATGCGTTTTTGTAAAGTGTATCCTTTTCCAAATCCGTCATTGTTCCCAACCGCAGCCTGGCTTTTTTTACTTCTTCACTGGTATAATCTTTTTCCGCACCCGGTCTCTTTAACAAAAACAAATCAAATGCAATAAATGCCGCCCGTTCAAAATATAATGCCCTGCTTCCATCCTGCAGAATATAGGATGTATCCGTCCTCATCCAATCCAGCACGGGCATAAAATTGTAGGTAACCACCTTCAACCCGCACCGGGCTACATTTCGCAAACTCTGCTGGTAATTTTCAATATGCCTTTTATAAGGACCTGTTTGTTTTTTGATGTCTTCGCTTACCGGCAGACTTTCGATCACCGTCCAGCTCATGCCCGCTTCTTCGATCAATTCCTTTCTTTTGTTGATCTCTTCAATGGGCCATATTTCTCCGACCGGGATATGATGCAGGGCCGTCACAACGCCTTCGCAGCCGGCTTGCCGGAGATCGGATAAGCTCACGGGGTCCTGTGGCCCGAACCAGCGCATAGTTTGATGCATGTACATCGTCAATAATCAATAGTGAACAGTGAATGGGTATTTTTAATCTTTATCTTAACGAACCACTTCCAATTTTACAGTTTGCGTCTGATCGGAAGCCGTGCCTACCATGATGGTAAAAGTTCCCGGCTCCACCCCCCATTTCATATTCACATCGTAAAACGATAATAATTCAGGTGTAATGGCAAAGCTCACCGTCTGCGATTGACCCGGTTCCAGCCATATCTTCTTAAATCCTTTTAGTTCCTTCACCGGTCTTGTTACCGACGCATAGTCATCCCGGATATACAATTGCACGACTTCCGCACCTTTCCTTTTGCCTGTATTCTTTACATCTACGCTCACACTGACTGTTCCGTTTGTTTTCATTGTGGCATCAGAGAGTCTTGGTTGGCTGTATTGAAACGTGGTATAGCTCAATCCGTGCCCGAAGGCAAACAAAGGACTTACATCGAATCCTAAATTATACCCCCGGCGGGCGCTGGGTTTATAATTGTAATAAACAGGAATATGCCCCGTCGTTCTCGGAAAAGAAATGGGAAGTTTCCCGGATGGATTTATTTCCCCGAACAACGCATCGGCCATCGCGTAACCCCCTTCCTGCCCCAGGTACCAGCATTGCATCACAGCGGGAACAGCATTGACAAGATTGCCAATGCTCAGCGGCGGACCGCTGTTCACAAAGGCACAGGTGGGTTTACCCAGGGCAACGATGGCCTGGATCAATTCATTTTGTCCGTTCAACAACTCGAGTGTCGGCAGATCGCCCAAATGATTGGTCGACCAACCCTCCCGGCTCATACTTTCATTGCCACCGACAAATAATACCACCACATCGGCCTGTTTTGCCACTTCTATTGCTTCCGCAATTTTTTTATCATTTTCTTTCCTGTCAGCCAGGTGGATAGAATCGGCAAACCAGTTGTTTTTGTCCGTGAGCTTCACTCCCTCTGCATACAGCACGTTCATTACGGAACCATATCGTTCTTTGACGGCCTGAAAAGGAGAAATGCAGACCCTGGGCTGGCTGGAATAGCCGCCGAGCAGGCATTTATTGGCATTGGGACCGATGAGTGCAATGGTTTTTATTTTATTCTTATCAAACGGCAAAAAATTGTTGTCATTCTTCAGCAGCACCATTGCTTCCTGTGCGGCTTTATAAGCGATGGCTCTTTTCTGTGGACTGCCCACCACTTGCTCGGCCTTATCGGGATCCACATAAGGATCGTCAAATAGCCCCAGCCGGAATTTGTTGACCAGGATCCTTGTCACCACGGTATCCAGTTTTTTGATGCCGATCATCCCATCATCCACCAGGTTTTTCAGGTAAGCATACCCATCCGGGTCGGGTGTTTCAATATCCACGCCCGCATTAAAAGCAAGAAGCCCCGCCTCATTCAGTTTGGGTGTGATTTTATGCAATGTCTGAATATCCCGGATCGCGAAGTAGTCAGATACCACCACACCATTGAATCCCCATTCTTTCCGGAGGATGTCGGTCAGTAAATATTTGTTGATGTGCGACGGTAAACCCCAGATTTCGTTATAGCAGGCCATCACATTCATGGCCTTCGCTTCCTGTATACAGGCTTTGAATGATTTAAAAAAGATCTCGCGTGCCGTCCTTTCGTCAATATTGCTCGGTGATACATTAATACCTCCTTCGCTTTCCCCGTGTATCCCTAAATGTTTGAGCGTGGCCGCTACTTTATTTTTCCCTAGATAGACACTGCTGCCCTGGTAGGCTTTTACCTCGGCCACCGCGAGCCGTGAAATCAAAAACGGATCTTCTCCCAGTGTTTCTTCGGTTCTGCCCCAACGGGGGTCGCGGACCACATCCACCACAGGCGCCAGCACCTGCTGACCGCCCCTGGCCCTTACTTCTTCTGCCACATTGGTATAAATTTCTGTAAGCAGGTCTTCATTCCAGGTGCTTGCCAGTGCAATGGGAACAGGAAAATTGGTGGCATCCTGTGTTTGCTCCCCATGCAGGCTTTCTTCGTGTACCATCACGGGGATGCCTAACCGGGTTTTCTCTATGAAGAAGTGCTGGATCTTATTATAAAGCTCGGCTGCCTGCCGGGGATGATAACCGCTGCTGTTGGGGCCAGCGTTCTCATTCAACCTGGCCAGTTCTCCCAACCCATTTTTAACGTTCTTTTCCGCTTTGGCCTCATCAAATTCCCCTTTCTCGTTTAATATCCTTGATTTCTGAATCCAGAGGCACTGGGTCTGCATCACCTTTTCATCCAGGGTCATGCGACCCAGCAGGTCCTTTGCCCTTGCTTCGGGAGAAAGCGTTTTATTTTTATAAGGAGGCTGGCCAATTGCTCCTCCCGTCAGCAACAAAAAAAATCCCCAAATGAAATATCTTATCCGCATATATTATCATTTAGCCACACCCCACGGTGAGAAATAAATAAATACTGACACAATGATCGCCACCACGATCAAAGAAAGGATAACATCTTTTGCATTCCAGCTTGCCCGACTGGCGGCTCTATCTTCCGCCACCGTAGTCGCAAAGGTCAGTCCCCGGATCTTATCCGGTGCCGGTCTTGGAGTCAATAAGCTGACAATGACCATTACTGCAATAGAGAACAGGAAAAGGTAAATGCAGAAGTAGAGAAAATTGATGGTAGCGAATTGGTACAATATGCTTCCTTCGGGCAATTTATCGCGAAGAATCTGCAGGGCCAGTTTCAGGAGCCCTACGATAAATCCCGCTACCATGGCCGAATACGCGCCTTTTGCATTGAGTCGCCTGAAAAAAACGCCAAATAAGAATACCGCCGCGATCGGGGGTGCCAGGTATGATTGGACACTTTGTAAATAATCATACAGGCTGGTATTTGATACTTTTTTCATCAGCGGTATCCAGGCCATACCTAATAATACAATAATGGCAGTGGCGATGCGTCCCACTCTGACCAGGTGTTTCTCGCTGGCCTGTGGATGTTGTTTTTTATAAATGTCAATGGTATAGAGGGTAGAGCAGGCATTATATACAGAAGCAAGGGAACTCATTAATGCCGCAAGCAGGCCGCCGGCCAATAAGCCTCTTAGTCCGAGCGGCATAATCTGTTTTACCATTAAAGGAAATGCCGCGTTCGTATCATTCATTTCGAGCTTACCCTGCGATTGCAAAGCAAAGGCGATAAGTCCGGGGATGAGGAAGATGAAAAACGGCATCAGTTTTAAAAAGGCAGCGAAGATGGTTCCCCTCCGGGCTTCCCGTTCATTTTTCGCAGCCAGGCAACGCTGTACAATATGCTGGTCAGTACACCAATACCACACCCCTACGATCGGCGATGCAAACAGAATACCCAACCAGGGATAGTTCGGATCACTCAATGGTCTGAACATATTTAATTTTTCAGCCGGGACAGCTTTTATAAATGCATTCCACCCGCCGATCTCTTTCAATCCAAAAATCAAAAGAACGAGGGAACCAAGCAAGAGGACGATCGCCTGGATCGCTTCGGTATACATTACTGCATGCAATCCTCCCAATACGGTATACACACCTGTTACAATGACAAGTATGATGGCCCCTGTCCAGAAATCAACCCCCAGGAACTGATTAAATACCAGGGCGCCTGCAAAAATGGTTACGGAGGCTTTGGCGATCACATAACTGAACAACTGGATCACTGATAATAACCGCCTGGCTTGCGGGTTGAATCTTTTCTCGAGAAATTCCGGCATCGTGTACACGGAACTCCGTAAATAAAACGGAACAAACACCCATCCCAGGATCAGAACAATATAAGAATGCAATTCATAGTGGCCGAGCACTGTACCGGATTTTGCGGCAGAACCGGCCAGTCCCACAATATGCTCGCTCCCTACATTGGAGGCAAGTATAGAAGCGCCGATCACCCACCAGCCGAGATTCCGGTTCGCAAGAAAATAATCTGAAGTGGTATTTTTTGTTCTCCGGATACTCCAGACAGAAACCGCCGCAATGACCAGGAGATACAGAATGACAAAGATCCAATCCGTTGTTCCAAGGAAATTATTCATACAGTTGTTTTAGTTAGACGATCAAATGAACCGGTTAACGATATTCTCCATATATTCCTGCCGGCCGCTTTTCACCGCGGGTTCTCCATTTTCAATAGCATACTTCCGCAAATCTTCCAGTGAAAGCTTTCCTTCTTCGAAATCTTTTCCTTTTCCTTTATCAAAACTGGCATAGCGGTCCGCCCTGGTTTTTTTGTAATCGGATGTCTTTAAAATAGAATCAGCAATGATCAATGCCCTTGCAAAAGCGTCCATGCCGCCAATATGCGCATAAAACAGGTCTTCGGGGTCGGTAGAGTTACGGCGGATCTTCGCATCAAAGTTGATGCCCCCGCCTTTGAGCCCCCCGGCCTCCAGCACGACCAGCATCGCTTCTGCAAGTTCCGTGATGTTATTCGGGAACTGGTCTGTGTCCCACCCATTCTGGTAATCACCACGGTTAGCGTCCATGCTTCCCAGCATACCCGCATCAGCCGCTACCTGCAACTCGTGCTGAAACGTGTGTCCTGCCAGGGTGGCGTGGTTCACTTCGATATTCAATTTAAAATCATCGAGCAATCCATATTGACGGAGAAACCCGATCACTGTTTCCGCATCATAATCATACTGGTGCTTGCTGGGTTCACAGGGCTTGGGCTCTATGAAAAAGTTGCCGGTGAAGCCA
Source organism: uncultured Chitinophaga sp. (assembly GCA_964431095.1). Lineage (GTDB taxonomy): Bacteria > Bacteroidota > Bacteroidia > Chitinophagales > Chitinophagaceae > JJ008. The sequence continues at coordinate 8,792 of CAYSIU010000068.1, forward strand.
TTCTTTCTTGATTAATCTTTTGCGCTGTGTAAGAAACGGGCCAGGTGTTCCTTTTCCCTTTTCATCTGGGTATTCAACAGGCTCATATAACCCTCTCGTCCTCCCCAGAATACATAATTTGCTCCCCCCAATGCAATCGTCGCATCCAAGGCAGCCTTGACCTGGGCAGCTGCATGGGCCAATACATGAAAATCGGGGTTGCTGGCAGCGCCATTCATGTACCGACGATGGGAAAAAAGATTCGCGGTACCCCAAAGAAGCCTGACTCCACTTGCTTTTTGCTTCTCGCCAAGATACTGTGTGATTGCCGCTAACCGTTTCTCATTTTCACAAATATCATGGGTATAGTCCACGGCATCTACATCGTGAAAACAGTAAAAAGGCAATCCCATTTTAGTGATGAACTCAAAGGCAGCATCGGCTTTGTCCTTGGCTCTTTCCACGGCATCTTTTTTTTCATTCCAGGGAAACAAATGCGTGGGTTCCCCAAAAGGGTCTGCCCCACTGCCGACGAAACTGTGCCAGTAAGGCCAGGCAAAACGGAGATGTTCTTTCATTGTT
>CAYSIU010000069.1:0-9192 GCA_964431095.1 uncultured Chitinophaga sp.
GCTTCCGGAGGCAATGCTCCTTATAATTATAGCTGGTCAACCAGTGCTAACACTCAAACCATTACTGTTAATCCATCTTCAAATACAACTTATACAGTAACAATGACCGATGCTCACGGATGCAGTGTTACAGCAACAAAAGCTATAACAGTTCAAAATGTCGATTGCAACAATAACAAAGTATATATGTGCCATATAACAGGCAGTAATCATGTCAATACAGTCTGTATAGACGCAAGTGCTGTACAAGCACATTTGGCTGTCGGTTGTTCACTTGGGTCTTGTCCCGGTGGCAGAACTGTTGAATCTGGAATAATTAAAGAAGTTCAGAGTTCATCAATTCAAGTTGTTCCTAATCCTTCAAATAATCACTTCACTCTTGTTACTACAGGTTACGAACGGTTCTTTATGTCTTTGCGAGTTGTAGATATGTTAGGAAGAGTTGTAGAAACAAGAACTAATATCGCAGCGGGTCAAACAATAAACTTTGGAAATAATTTCCGACCTGGAATTTACTTAGCAGAGGTGGTTTGCGGTAAAACTCATAAAACATTTAAATTGGTTAAGCAATAGCCATCTATTTTTTCTTTAAATAAAAGAACCTAAATAACGGCAAGGCCATCATTGATGGCCTTTTTGTTTAAAACCGGGATTTAATCTTTTTTTATTCTGGCAAAAGATGGAAGGCTCGCAGCCAGGGCGTGGGTGCCGACCGCGGCCTTTCGTAAAAAGTCTCTGTGATTGGTTTTCATATTGTTATTTTTATTCTTGCTACAAGTAACTGAATTAATTACTAAAAGCAGTATTTTCGACCAATTTGCACAAACGATTGAAAAAGGGGCTGGTAACTTTACCTGGTTAGACTGGTTTAACGAGTTAGTAACAGCGGTATCTTTCAACAGGAATAGCTTTTGTTAATAGCTTTGCATAGCAATCATTTATGGATGGGACCAAACAGATATTTCAGACCTCTTCCCGGCTGCGCTGGAACACTTTTAAGTGGATCATGCGGCTGGTTTCTTTTTCCCTGCTACTGATCATCCCCATCATATGGCTGGCCCTGGCTTTTGATAAAAAACCCTTACTTCCGGGCTTGTCGAATGCCTATTACCAGAAACTGGACAACCCCAATATCTCCAAGGGGTTCAGTAAAAAAGAAAAACGGAAATACCATGGCTATGCCGATTTTTTGAAAGTAAAACAGCAAAATGCATTGCTTTCTTCGTCGGAGAAAAACCGGAAAATGTCATCTTCCATCAGGGCAGCCTTCTATGTGGATTGGGACCCACAGGCATTTTATTCCCTGCAAAATCATATCTCGGAGCTCAACATGGTCTTACCCGAATGGTTTTTTATCGATCCCACGGCAGATACATTAAAGGTCAATATAGATTCCTCCGCGCTCGAATTACTGAAAAAATACCCGGTGAAGATCGTGCCGATGCTGAGCAATGTGAATTTCGTCCGGCAGGATGGCAGTTTTGACGGAGCCCTGCTCGCCAGGGTGCTCAACAACCCGCAGAAACGAAAAAAATTGCTGGATGATATTGTGGTACAGTTAGAACGTTACCAGCTGCAGGGGATCAATATTGATTTTGAAGAACCCCGTGAAAATACGCTGCAAGCCCTGCATGATTTCCAACGGGAACTCTATGCACGGCTTCATCCCAAATCATTCCTGGTTACCCAGGACGTAATGCCGGATGATGAGGATTTCAATCTGAAGGAACTGAACGAGTGTGATGATTATATCTTCCTGATGGCCTACGACCAACACTATACCAGCAGCGACCCCGGCCCGATCAGTGAACAAAAATGGGTGGAAAAGGAGCTGGACGAAGAAGCCAAAGAAATTCCTTCCGAAAAAATTGTACTCTGTATTGCAGGCTATGGGTATGACTGGCCTGATGGCGGGGCTGCTACTACAATCACTTACCCCGAAGCCATGTCAACAGCCCGGGAATTCAATGCAGCCATTGATTTTGATAATGACAGTTACAATTGTACCTACCAGTATAAAGACTACAATCATGTTCAACATACAGCCTTTTTTATGGATGCGGCCGGGAACTTCAACAGTATGCGTTTTGCCGATGAATATGGCACGGGGGGTGTGGCGCTTTGGCGGCTGGGGGCGGAAGACGAACGATTATGGAAGTTTTACCGCCGGGATCTCAGCAACGAGGCACTGGCAAAAGATCCTTTTGATTTTTCAATACTGGGCACTACCAATATTACAACGGAGGACCCGGACTACGGTATGAGCGAAGGGGAAATCCTGGATGTGATCAGTGAACCGCAAAAAGGGATCATTGATATTGAGAGGGATTCGGCAGAGGGTCTTGTGAGCGAACAGGTGTACCGGCAATTACCAACCCGATATGTAATCAAGCGCTTTGGCAAAGTAAAGAACCAGGTCATTCTCACATTTGATGATGGCCCCGACCCGGAATATACCCCGCGGATACTCGATATACTGGAAAAAGAAAAAGTACCGGCGACGTTTTTTGTAGTTGGCGTGAATGCAGAAGCCCACCTGCCCCTGCTCAAAAGAATTTACCGCGAGGGCTTCGAGATCGGCAATCACACTTTTACACATCCCAATATGGCGACGGTGAGCCTGCGACGGGCCGAAACCGAAATGGAAGCAACTCGGCTATTGATCGAATCAGTTACCGGTCACAGCACTGTTTTATTCCGGCCGCCATATAACGCCGATGCAGAGCCGAGAACGGCTGTGGAACTGATGCCGGTGGCGCGGGCCAAGCTCAGCAGCTATTATACCGTCGGGGAAAGTATTGACCCCGAAGACTGGGATCTTGCACACGGCGTCAATGCAGACACTATTTACGACCGGGTCATTAAACAATATGAATATTATCACAACCTGGATTCCAACCAGCAGAAAGGGATCATCCTGTTTCATGACGCCGGGGGCAACCGGGAAGCCACGGTAGAGGCTTTGCCCCGTATCATAAAATATTTTAAAGACAGGGGGATACAATTCACCACGGTGGCCAATTTGCTGGGGGGACTTCCCAAAGATGCGATCATGCCCCCGGTTCACAATGACCTGGTAAGCATGAACAGCTGGGTTACTGTATTTCTCTATTGGATCAGCCGAATCCTGTTTGCTACTTTTTGGGTGGCCATACTATTAGGATTGGGGAAGATACTTTTCATGGGCATCATGGCCACTTTACAATATTTCAGAACGAAAAAGGAAGCAGCATCACTGGCCGACATCACTCCTGGTAAAGTAAGTATTATTGTACCTGCTTATAATGAACAGGTCAATGCTGTAAAAACTGTAACTAACCTTTTGCGGCAGGATTACCCCGATTTTGAGATCATTTTTGTGGATGATGGGTCTGCTGATGGGACCTACAAGGCAGTCAGCCAGGCGTTCAGCGATCATTCGCAGGTAAAAGTATTTACAAAGCCTAACGGGGGAAAGGCATCCGCCCTCAATTTCGGGATTGCGAATGCAGCGGGCGATTATGTAGTTTGTATCGATGCGGACACCCAACTTATGCCGGATGCGGTACGCCTTATGATGCGGTATTTTGGAAAGAAAGATGTGGTGGCCGTGGCCGGGAATGTGAAAGTGGGCAACGAAAAAAATATCCTCACCCGCTGGCAGTCGATTGAATATACAACGGCGCAGAATTTTGACCGCCGTGCTTTTGATTACATGAATTGCATTGCTGTTATCCCGGGCGCGATCGGGGCGTTTGATAAAAAGGCGCTTATCCGTGCAGGAGGATTCACAACCGACACTCTCGCCGAGGATTGCGATCTTACAATCCGCTTGTTGCGGAATGGCGGACGGATCCGTCACGCTTCGCATGCCATAGCCGTCACCGAGGCACCGGAAACCCTGAAACAGTTCATGAAACAGCGGTTCCGCTGGAGCTACGGAATCATGCAGAGTTTCTGGAAGAACAGGGACGCCTGTTTTAATCCCCGCTACAAGGCACTGGGCATGGTCTCGCTTCCCAATATCCTGTTGTTCCAGGTGCTCATGCCCGTGATTGCGCCACTGGCGGATCTCATGTTTATTCTGAGTCTTGTCCTGAGCTGGCATGATGCGGAAAGCCGGCAGAAGTTATTGTTGTTTTACGGTCTCTTCCTGGTAGTGGACGTGGCGGTGTCGCTGATGGCTTTTATTTTTGAGAAAGAAAAATTTTCCAAATTGATCGCGCTGATCCCGCAGCGTTTTGTATACCGGCAATTGATGTATATCGTATTGTTCCGGTCCATCCGTAAAGCCATAAAAGGAGAGGTACAGGGCTGGGGGGTATTGAAGAGGACCGGGAACGTGGTGCTGGCTGAAAAACATTCCCGTACGGGATGATTCATTGATCCTGCAAACCCGGTCTTCGTTGCCGGGTCCGCTGCAAGGATTGTTCGTATCGCCATTCTTCTATCTTTTTATGGTCGCCGCTAAGCAGAACATCGGGCACTTTCCAGCCCTTGAAATCCTCCGGCCGGGTGTACACCGGCGGTGCCAGCAGTCCATCCTGGAAAGAATCGAACAAAGCGGAAGTTTCATCATTCAATACACCGGGGAGGAGACGCCCGATGGCATCCACGAGGATCGCGGCAGGCAATTCACCGCCACTTAGCACATAATCACCGATGGAAATTTCTTTGGTGACAAAATGTTCCCGGATCCGTTCGTCGATTCCTTTATAATGACCGCATATCATCAATAAATTATCTTTCAATGAAAGTGCATTCGCCATTTGCTGATCCAGCTTCTCCCCGTCCGGCGTCAGGTAAATGATCTCATCATATTTTTTTATTGTTGACAATTCTTCAATCGCTTTTACCAGGGGTTCGCACATCATCACCATGCCCGCCCCGCCGCCATACTGGTAATCGTCTACCTGGCCATATTCGTTCACGGCCCATTTGCGCAAAGGATGCACTTCCACGGTGAGCAGACCTCTTTCCTGGGCTCTTTTCATCATACTGTGTTGCAGCGGGCTTTCAAGCAATTCGGGCAGAACGGTGAGGATATCAATATGCATGGAGCAAAGATATTGCAGAAGGCACAAGGGACAAGGTATAAGACATGGGGACCTTGTATAAGGAAGACCCCCGGGGAACCGGGGGTCGGACAGAAACAAAAACCAACAATTATCCGCATTATGCGGATGAGTTATCACCTTCTTTCATTCGTTGAAAGCTTTTGACATATACGGCATAGAATAAAGCTGCAATCAGCGCAATGACCACTGCAATAAAGCCACCAAAGAATACATAATTCCCCGCCTGGATGGGTAAGTACAGCGTTTGTTTTTTACCGGGTTTTGCGAAAGGTGGATTGTTATTGTTCTGCAGGAGGCTTTCACTCTTAATGTATTCTACAATACTTTTTATATTATCCGTTGTCAGGTCGGCATGATCCGGCATGACCACTTTATTGAATTTCTCAAATAGTGCTGAGGCCGCAGGATCACCGCCCTTTATCACGGATTGTGAAGAGTGGACAAAGTTGATAATCCAGTCAAGGGTATGCCGCTGATCTACCCCAGCCAGCGCAGGCCCTGTCAATACCCGGTTGATATTGTGACAGGCAGCACAACGGGAAAGAAAAATGGTTTTCCCATTATCCGGGGGTGTAGCCTGCAGGACTGTGCTTATTCCACAGGCGAGCACAAATACTGCAATTATTTTTTTATTCTTCATGCCTTAATTTTTTTATATCGTCAATAAGACGGTTCACTTCTTTATCACTTGTGCCATCGTAATAACCCCTAATTCTTTTTTCCTTATCGACCAGCACGAGTTTTTCGCTATGAATGAAATCACCCGCTCCGCCATCTCCTTCAGTGGCGACGATCATAAAACTGTTTCGGGCCAATCTATAAATCTCCTTTTTATCTCCGGTCAGCCAGTCCCAGTTGCTATTATTCGTTGAATAGTGCTGTGCATATTCTCTTAATCGTACCGGGTTATCTCTTTCAGGGTCCACTGTAAATGAAGTGAGAAACAGGTCCTTTTCGCCCTGGCAGGCTTCCTGAATCTGTTTCATGTGTAGCGACATTTTCGGGCAAATGGAAGCGCAATAGGTAAAAAAGAAGTCAGCCACTACGATCTTGCCCTGCCAGCGGGCCGGACTCACAGGGAGGCCATCCTGGTTACTGAGGAAAAAATCGTTGATAGTATGTGGTTGTTTTTTACCGTTCACATTTTTTTCGGGACCCAGTACGGGCAGCTTTTCGAATTTTTTTTCATACCAGTTCAGCAGTGCATAGGCGGTGACCGGCAAGACAAATGCCAGCAGCACAAATACCCCTATTGTCGGACGTTTTTTCATTTTTTAATTGGCTCCTGTGGCATCGGGTTATCGATTTTATACCGGGGTGCCCCGGGACCGCTATTCTTCCGCACATTCATCAGTGCAGGCACGTAGGCCAGCAACAGGATCACCACCATGGCCAGCAGCCAGGGTTTGAATTTGTCGAACAAGGGGATCCTTTTCTCATCGTGATATGCTTCACTCACCGGGATCTCCAGTTGCCCTTCTTCATTTTTCTTTCTTAGTAAAGTGCCAAAGAAAACAATGATAAAAAGCATCCCGGCGATAAACATGATGATACCGCCCATCATGGCAATGGTAGTAGTGGGCACCCAATCACTGCGGAATAGATCACTTTTGGGATTCAGGTAACTGATACCCAGGTTCGTTCTCCTCGGTTCACCCAGCAACCCTCCCCAGCTCATGCCGAAGGAAAAGATCAGCATCCCGATTACCCAGAGATACGGAATGATGGTATTTATTTTTGGCCAGAAGATCCTTTTGCCACTCATTTTGGAATAGATATAAAGACTCATCCCCACGATCCCGAGAAAAACGGGGCCCGCCACCGTCATATGAAAATGACCCGGCATCCAGGCAGTGTTATGCACTACGTTATTGAGCGAATAAGATGCATTCACGATACCCGTAACCCCGCCAAAAATGAAGAGGATCAACCCGCCAATGAAATAGGAGAATAAAAAACGGCTTTCGTCGAACCAGGGCAACTTGCCCATCCAGCCAAATAAACCTTTTGAACCCCGCTGCCTGCCTGCGTATTCCAATGAAGCCGCCAGTGTAAAGGCTGTAATAAAACTGGGAATAGCCACGCCATATGTCAGCAACCCCTGGAAAAACTTTACTCCCTGCGTTATGGCGGGATCGCTGTACTGGTGATGTACACCCACGGGTATCGAAAAAAGCAAAAAGAGAAACAAGGTGATCCTTCCCGCAAGGTCAGAATACAACTTCCCCCCGGCAATTTTAGGAAGGATCGTATAGTACATAATATAAGCAGGCAATAGCCAGAAATACACCAGGGCATGCCCAAAGAACCAGAATAATGTTCTGGCCAGACTCACATTCACCGTTTGCTTCCATCCCATCGACCAGGGAATCAGCAATACCAGCACTTCATAAGCTACAGCCAGTGTGCAGACAAACCAGATAATAAAATTGATGAGTGTACCTAAAACCGCCAATGGGGTCTTGGTCACGGGATTCTCTTTCTTCCACCGGAGATACATGCGGGTCCAGTCGAGCAGGGGCACCCAGGAACCAACGATCAGCAAAGCGGCTCCGAGATAGAACAACGGATGCGCTTTAAGGGGCGGGTAAAAGGTATAAAGCACGGAGGCATTCCCGGACAGCATGGCCCAGGCCGCCATCAGGGTACCTGAGAGCATGAGCCCGAAGCTCAATGCCATGAGTCTTTTATTGGGTTCTTTTTTAAAATAAAAAGTCATGGTAACATGACCGAAAGCCACTCCAAAAAAAGTGGTGAGTACAATGGCGTTGATCACACCGTGGAGGGTGAGACCCTGGTAATAATCGAGTTTGGCAAAAGCGGTTTGTTTCAACACACCCGCGCGGTAAACGGTTTGCATAAGCCCATGGTAAATACCTATCGTCAGCAGGGCGATGGGTATCGCCAGTTCAAGGAAGATGATCCTTTTGAAGTTCTTGCTTACCTGCATAGCCAGACTGTTTATTTTTATTTGGCCCCGGGATAATTCACGATTACCTGCGCCCGCATATTCTGGTGGCCAATGCCACAGAATTCATGGCAAATGATATCGTATACACCCGGCTTTTCAAATTTTACGGTCGTTTTGTTAATGGCACCAAAAACAGCCATCATGTTCACGTTCTTCTTCGAAATATTAAACCCATGCACCACGTCTTTAGAGGTGAGAAAGAAATCCACTTCACTTCCTACCGGGATATAGATCTCCGAAGGCTGGAACTGCCACATTTGCGCCACGACAAAAACCTGGTAGGTGTTGCTGTCCAGTTGGGTAATCTTTGGTTGCGTATAAGCTTTGTCATACGGCAAACACTGCGGAACATTGCTTTGGTATTTATTTTTTGCGTAGAGCAGGGAGAAAACAAATAACCCAATCAATGCGAGCGTAATTATGAGTATGTTTCTTTCCGATTTATTCAGGGCTGCCATGGGCATTTAGTTTACGTTCTTTGAATCATTAAAAAATAGATTCCGTACCAGAAAATAAGGGTGAGGAGAACGAGTACAATAAAAAATGCGATGGCCCCTTTTGGAAAGAATTTTTTTTCCTCCGGTGAATCCATGTTGCTGATTTTTAATTTCAGGGCAAATCTATCGGGCATTGGAGGCAGGGTACCTGATTTCCCTCAGGCGATGGTCTGACAGTCATCAGAATGTAAAAAGCCTTTACAGAAGCGGTTTTCCGTCACAGGACCATTCCTGGCGGTCAGAAAGAATAGCCAGGAAGCAGGCTGAAACCGGGTTGTTGATGGATTTAACCTGCAGCGATATTTTGTTTGAGCTATGCTGAATAATGAATGCCGACCCCCCGTTTTCTCCTCTTATAAATCTTTTCTCCTGAATTTTCTGACTGCAAGCCCCAGTGGCACCAGAATCCACAACAACATGATACCTCCTGTAAATAACATACCACTCCCACTACCGAAGAAATCTTTATACAAGGCACCTGTGTATCCCATCAGAACACTGATGTCCATTTTGAGCATGATGAATATGCGTCCCAGGTCAATGGGATTTAAGGCAGAAAGCAGGAGCGTGAGTTTTTCCAGCGGATAGTCGCTGAACGTAAACAATATCAATAGCACTAATCCGTCATAGATCAGGGCAAAATAGAACCAAAGCAACAATACAAAAC
>CAYSIU010000070.1:0-9165 GCA_964431095.1 uncultured Chitinophaga sp.
ACAATTTTGTTCCCAAATTTATTAAGATACCCCTGTGCATCACTTTCATCCCAGCTATTATAGTTTGTATCCTGCCATTTCTGGGGAAAGATGTGTTCTATATCAAACCCCCAAATAATATTATCGTTTTGATTGGGATGTTGATAGGCATGTAAGAGAAGCAGACCTCGTGAAAGCTTAGCTGAGGCTAGACTTTCAATCCGATTTTTAAGGTCGTCTTCAACCTTATATACAAGATTGAGATTATTGTTGCTTTGAATCGAAATACAGGCTTGATATATATCATCTTTGATTGCATTGACAGTAGGCGCATCTATAAATTTGGCAAAAAGAAAAGCAGTAAGCTTTTTAAGAAAAGAAACAAAACCCTTTGAAAAAGATTCACCTCTATTTTTCAAATAATACACGGAAGTAGCATATTTCCAAAATTCATTGGGATAATTGAATAAACAATGAATATATTTCCAGGCCTCATTGTCAATTATATAGTCAGGAGACTCCTTTTTCCAGCCCTTATCGGAATTAATGGCGTGCCAGAAATCTGCCAGAGACATGATTTCTTCCATTAATTGAGGCTCTTTCAATCTTGCATATGAATCTTTCGAATAAAAGCTTCTAAGCCCGACTTCTTTTGATTTATCTTTTGCTCTTGCCCTTAAGACATGGGTGTAATATCTAAAAACATCGTCTATTGACATATCCGCCTCTTTGCAAGTTGCGGTTAACTCTTTCCAAGTATTGGTAAACTCCTTTCGCTCTGGAATGGCCCTAAGGTGTTTATAAATCTGAGCCTTAAAAATGTCAGAGTCAGCAAGTGGCATTCCTCGATCATTAAGTGTGGAAAAAATTGTTAATGCTGTTTCTTGTTTGTCGCACTCGATAGGAAGAACAATACATTTTTTAAGAATGGTCACACATAATTGCTTCCATTGCATTGGGTTTGTTTTAGCATAATTGTCACATTGCAGTTTAAAAAACCTGTAATTAATGGAATAATTATCTTCTGCTTCTTCATCGGTGTGACCAGTTTCAAGAATGGAATGAAATACCTTGTTGTCATCTTCTGTAGCAACCTGTGAAACAATATGAATGTTTGTTTTATCTGTAACCTTTTGAGACAGCTCGTTTATATCCCAGATACATGGTGCAACCTGATTTTTGAGACCTATTACATCCTCATCGTCCTTCATATCTTCCAATTTTCGATAAAAGGCACGAAGTAATAGAAAGAAAGAAGTGATACGCTGCTGCCCGTCAATAATCTCTGAATTTTTATCATCATTTATGAATGAAACTATTGTTCCAAGAAAGTAATCTGCGGCAGTATGAGCCTCAGTTTGCAAAAAATTTTCAATGTCATTCCATAGTGTTTCACATTTTTCAACATCCCATTTGTATGGACGTTGATAATCGGGAATGATGAATTTTTTTCCTTGCATGTCACCAAGTAGCTTGCTTATATTTTTTTTACTTACATGTAGCTCTGGCATAATATTGTCAGTTTAGTTGTTTGATATTTTCAACTTTTCATTTTTATAGCATCCACTTACTTTAATCCGGGTAAAAGTTTTTGCAACCACTCCAACTGTTTCTGCTCATTAGGGTGGTTAAACCAGTCCCCTTTATATTGTTGGATGTAACCCAATGCCTGCCTCACCCCTGGCCTACTTCCTGCTATATTGTTCAAAACACTTAAAAACTTATCATAGAGATTATCACCTTGCCAGAAAAAGGAATTGACAATTTGTTTCTCCATTGAATAAGATTCAAGGGCATAGTTAGCACCTGCGTTCCAATGCTTACATAATCTGATTACATTTCGAACAATATTGTTTCCATATGATTGATTCTTCTGAGAAAGTTCGTTGTTGATGTCGTTGGGAACCGTGGTTCTCCAACTATCGTTTGCACTTGGAATGTAGTAGGTTTTACCCAAAAACTCCTCTGTGTAGGATGGCACAACATCAAACATGATATGATTCAATTCTAGCTTAATTGTAGGAAAATCTTTTTTGACATCCGAAAGTGGATAAGAAGATGAAAGGGCATCCAAAATATTTTTTCGATATGTACCGGGTGTTTTATTGCCTGCATAAGTGCTGAACACAACAAGTAAATCAACATCGGAACTGGAATCGTATCTTCTCGGCAAAATAGTGTTTCGTGTGTATGAACCAAAAGGCAGAATTTCTTTTACCTCATTGTAAAGTTTGTTCTTTAACACTTTTTGTAACTGTGCAAACGAATTGTAGATGCGATCTCTCTCTGTGCTGTTATAACCAAGAACAAGTTCTTGCTGAGCAAAAGTTATTACTCTATTGTTTATGCTTATTGCCGCCATGAATTATCTATTCAAAAACCAATTATCTGTTTCAGGGTCTTCTCCTTCAATCACCCGTTTTGCCCATTGCCTTGCCAAGCCAGGAATTTCTGGTTTCTCGCTCTTGTCAAACTCAATAACAGTTTTGCTTAATCGTTCAACTTCTTCTTTGCTACAATCACTCAGGAAATAACAACTGCGGATTTCTTTGTGCAGTGATAAATAAGTTTCCGCTGCTTGCTTGTGTTTGGCTCGGTAATTTTTCCCTTCGCCTTCATTCCAAATTAGCAATGCAAGTGCTCCAAACAGACCTCCTGCCGCAAATATTTTATCGCAAACGGGATTGAATCCAATTAAGCCCAATACACTTACTGCTGCACATAACCAAATGGTATAGGTAACCATTTGCCGCCTGAGGTCACATGCTTTAAAATGCCCTTTGGCAGAATAAAGAGTTTCCTCTCCAAGTTTTTTAAGCAGTTCCTTTTCTTGCATTTTAATTTTCAATTATTGCTTCTTTACTCATCACCTTTGGTAACAAGGTGTCACGCAAATTTGTGAGAGTTTTGATTTGCAATGAATTCGATTTTAGTTTTTGAAAGATTGGTCTGACGTGATGTTTAAATTCATTCATTACCTCCTTTGCAGGGATTCTAATTTCAAATTCCTTCATGATTCCAACATTCAAGTTTTGTTGGGCTGAACCAGAAGCCATCTCATTTAATTTCTGTCTGGATTTTAAAAGATGCAGATACAAATATTCAAAACAGATTTTTGATTCATCTGCAATAAAGCCACAAGCCGCTTGATTAAATGAAGATTCGTTCGCAAGTAGTCCCAATCTTCCTACAGTGGGTGCTGCATATATAGCAATCACTACTGTATTTGCAGGAAATAATTTGGCAGAAGAATTTAATAAACCTTGCTCCGTTATTTTAGAGTTGCTGTCAATAAGATAACCGTCCGCCAACTCTTTTGTTGAATACCAATTGATGTTTCCGTTGTAATATTCAGAAACTTTTGTTGAAGGTTTGCATCCTGAATTTATTTTCAAACAAACATTCTCAATGTAATCTACTTGCCAAGAATCATAAGCATTTACCACGAACTGACTGGAGAAAATTGTTTCAGCCAGTTCTGATAAGGTAAAGTTCTGTCTTTGGAGTAGCTTAATTTTTAAATACAATGACAATAGGGTTTCTGCAATTTCTTTTTGGACTTCAATAGGTGGGACTGCTATTGTAAGAAGTGAAAGCATTCCATTATTTAGGCTCGCTCTTGTTGTCATTGATGACATGCCACCGACAGATGCTCTGAATTTCGGCGAACGAAAATAAAAACCGGCATACTCAGGAAGTATTTCAACATTGCCAATTGGTCTTAATCGTTTGGTGAAGCCGTTAAATGTTGCATCGGGGTAATCTTTTAATGCAACTGAGCTTATTCCCAAATCTTCATCCGTCTCACTTGTCCGTGTCAGAAATACATCGCCACGACGTATTGAACATGCTGCTCTTTCTTTCTCTGTGGAATTCACCAAACCATCTAATTCATCAGGGACAAAATAATTTTCAAAAATGCTCATAAAGCTGAGAAATCCATAGCCATGTCCGAATTGGTCTCTGCTTTTTGAAAGACCAGAAGCGAATTCATAAACCTCATTCAATTTATATTCTTTCCAATCAGGCATTGATGGAGGCTTTTATTTTTACTTTTTCAAGATTTTTCTTGATTCTGTTGTTCAATTCCTCTTCTTCAGCAATTTGATTTTGCAATTCGGATTTCAATAAATTAAATCGTTCTTCCAAATTGAAATCATCCTCGTCATCATTTAAACCCACATATCTCCCTGGTGTAATTATATAATTCATTGTTTGAATTTCAGCCAAGCCAATGCTTCTGCAAAACCCAGAAATGTCTTTGTATGCGTCATTGTTCTCTTTCCACATGTGATAGCTTAAAGCAATTTTTGCAATATCGTCATTGGTCAAATCACGATTGCGTTTATTAACAAGGAAGCCAAGATTTCTTGCATCAATAAAAAGTGTTTCACCTTTTCGCTTGCCTTTATTTTTATTAAGAAACCAAAGGCACGCAGGTATCTGAGTATTTAGAAAAAGTTTTGTCGGAAGATTTACAATACAGGAAATCAAATCTTTTTCAATTAAGGCTTTTCTTATTTCGCCTTCGTTGTTGCTGTTGGAGGTGAGTGAACCTTTTGAAAGAACAAATCCCGCTTGTCCGCTTTCGGCAAGATGATACAGGAAATGTTGAATCCAAGCGTAGTTGGCATTTGAAGAGGGTGGCACACCAAAATTCCATCTTGCATCCTTCTGTAATAATTCACCACTCCAGTCACTGTCGTTGAAGGGAGGATTGGCAATTATAAAATCTGCTTTCAAGTCTTTATGGGCGTCATTTAAAAAGCTACCCTCGTTATTCCATTTTACATTGCTGCTATCAATACCACGTATAGCGAGATTCATTTTCGCCAAACGCCAGGTAGTTTGGTTGCTTTCTTGTCCATAGATTGAAATATGGTCAGCAGGGTTGAGAGAAAGTTTTTTCCCATTGTTCTTCTTATAATGGTCTTGATGGCTCTTGATAAACTTTTCACTTTGTACAAACATCCCGCCACTACCACAGCAAGGGTCAAACACTCTACCCTCATAAGGTTCAAGCATTTCAACCAAAAGTCTTACAACGCTTCCTGGTGTATAGAACTGTCCTCCCTTTTTCCCTTCAGCCAAGGCAAACTCACCGAGAAAATATTCATACACTTTTCCTAACACATCCTTGCTTTGAGCTTCTTTTGTTCCTAGCGTGGCAGTGCCTATTAAATCAATCAAGCCACCTACACTAGCTTTATCCAATTTCTCCTGCGCATATACTTTTGGTAAAACGCCTTTCAGAGACGCATTATCTTTTTCAATTGCATCCATCGCGTCATCAATATCTTTACCAATAGTGGGTAGTTTAGCCCTGCCTTGTAACCATGTCCACCGGGCCGAGGGCGGAACGTAAAACACTTTCTCGGCCACATATTCATTTTTATCTTCAGGGTCTGCACCCTCATAGTCGCCTTTGCCTTCTTTCAACTTATTATAAATCTCATTAAAAGCGTCTTCAATGTATTTGAGGAATATGAGACCCAACACCACATGCTTATATTCAGCAGCATCCATATTCTTGCGAAGCTTATCCGCAGCTTTCCAGAGCTTCTTTTCTAAAGGTTCTTCAACTATCAATTTTTTATTCTTGGCCATAAAACTCAGGATAAAATAAATAAGTAAATGTCAAATTTTAGGGATGAAGCACTATGTATATTAATTTCAACCCTAACAGAGTGTAGGTCTACGAGATTCCATCCGGCTTTTTCCAAAACCGGATCAATCATGTTGTAGCGGGTTTCCGCTTCACTAAAATAACTACTCAAAGGAGTGAGGGGTTGGTTAAGTCTGGCCTGGGCTAGCTTTTCAAATATAAAAAGTTTCTGCGGCTATAACGAAAGCTCTATTTGTAGATGATTAATACCTTAATTATAATTGATAATCTTATAGTTGTATTTGAACTGTTTCCCTTGAATCTCGGGTGGATCGCAATCTTTTTTATTACTATAAAAGCATAATTTGTGTGAATCTGAACTGTGAATGTCGGTCCAAATCATAAATTCTTATATGGAGAATACAATGCAATTGTTTTCAACGCCGGTGGGTCTTTCTTCTCATTTGCTGAAACTTCATAAAGAAAGAGAGGCAAAAAAGAAAAAAGTCAAACGCCACTACCGGCTAACAGCGGCAGAAAGAAAGGCAATTCTGGAAAAAACGAACTGCAAATGTCATGTCTGCGGAGGGCATGTGTCATTAAAGGATTTTCACGCAGATCATGTCGAGCCTCATTCTTCATCCGCTAATAACAAGATTGATAATTTTTTGCCCGCTTGCGCCACCTGCAATCATTATCGTTGGTATTATGATCCGGAGGAAATCCGCTGGATATTAAAACTGGGTATTTTCTTCAGGACACAGATAGAACAATCTTCAAGGATTGGAAAATTAGCCGCTGAAAAGTTTATCCGGCACGAGTTTAATCGCGAAAAGAGAAATAAATAAATATGCTGATGTGCTAATGGGATAATGTGCTTTTTTAATGTGCTGATGTGCTAATGGGATAATGTGCTTTAATATGCTAATATAAAAATGTGCTAACCCGACAATCACGATTTATCAAGCTAGCACATTAGCAAATTGGCTAATTAGCTAATTGCTATCTCCTTCTTCGCATCTTCTTTACCTGCAATAATCGGCAGACTGATCTGCAACACACCATCGGTATATTTGGCCGAGATGTTGGCAGTGTCAATGCTTTCATTGAGGGTGAAGGTTCTTACAAATCCACCGCGGCTGTATTCCCGCAGCACCCAGTCGGGGTGGGGAAAACCTTCGGGGGGTGTGTACGAAACACTGAGCTCATTGCCCTTTACATCAATGTGAAAATTTTCTTTGATGCGGCCAGGCGCAAAGACGAGCATTTCATAACTGGTTTCCGTTTTGTAAATGTTGACGGCTGCCCTTTGCATGGAACGGATAAACATGGGCCTGTTTCCGTAAGCGGTGCCTTTTGCGGCGCATGACTGATTGTAGTACATGTTTTTACTTTTTTAGTTAATAAATAGAATAACAGGGAAGAGGCGTAAAAATGATGCCGAGAAGAAATATCTGCTAATTTGGCATACTCGTTAGATAATATGCTAATGTGCTAATGGGATAATGTGCTTTTTTAATGTGCTGATGTGCTAATGGGATAATGTGCTTTAATAGGCTAATGTGCTAATTAGATAATGTGCTTGGGGTTCAGTTATCTTTTAGCAGAACCCAGGATTTTGTTGAGGAGTTTTTGAATTTCTTCCAGTTTTGATAAAAGCAGGTCACATTCGGGATAATTTTTTGAATGTTTGCATAATAAAAGCCAGTATTGGGTTTCGTCGGCTTCTTTTGCTGCTACTTTCATTTTATGTATGAAATCAGCCCTGCTCTCGGGATTCTGTGCCTCCATGGCATTGGCCCCAATCGATGTTCCCGCTTTTAATAATTGCCGGGCAATAATATATTTGTTCTTCGATTCTAATAATTCGCAATAATCAATTAGCAATAACGCAAAATCAATGCTTAGTTTCAAGATCGCATTGCTTTTCAACATTTCTGTTCGCATAATAAAAAACTCCCCATTTTAACAGCAGCAAATCAGCATATTATCTCATTAGCACATTTGTCTTTTTCACAGCATGTCAGCAGATTAGCATATTTGCCCTCTTCCAGCACATCAGCATATTAGCACATTAGCATATTAAAACCAATACCACTTTCTGGTAAAACTCATTCCCCTTTTCCCAACGCCATTAAATATTGACGCAGGTACTTTTCTTTTTGTTATGCCGGGCAGGTGACTGGCTGCGAGGCATCTTATGAGGAGCTACTTTATCAAAAAAGAGATTCCTCGCTGTGCTCGGAATTAACAAGTATCAAAGGGGTTCGGAATTGACAAGTGTCAAGGGGTTTGGAAATGATAAGTCTCAAGTGGGTGGAATTTGTTGGGACCTGGGCATCACAAAAAAAGAAGATTGGCATAAAGTCGACTTTGGGATGCTCCTCTTATTGACGAAAGATCAGTTACGATCAGCTAGTTAACATCACAGTGCTTTGGAAATCAAAGGGAAACATTTTACTTCTTTGCGATTTTTAAAAAAAATTTGCGAAACCGAATAGTTGCACATATATTTGCAACTGATTAGTTGCACAAATCCAGGTTCAAACAATATGAGACGAGACATTTTCCAGGCAATAGCCGACCCGACCCGGCGAGCCATCATCGCTTTGATTGCAGTACAGGCAATGACCCCTAACGCTATTGCCGACAACTTCAATACCACACGGCAAGCTGTTTCAAAACACCTTCGCATTCTCACAGAATGCGAACTGGTAAAACACGAACAACAGGGCAGGGAAATTTATTACTCACTTGAAATTGAAAAAATGAAAGAGATCGATAAATGGCTAACTCAATTCAGAAAGATCTGGGAAACCCGCTTTAATCAATTGGACAAAGTATTATCAACCATTAAAAAACAAAAAAAATGACAAACAGTTTGCTATTTGATTTTACCGTTGACAAAGCAGCAAAAACGGTATACATAACCAGGGAATTTGATGCCGAGCTCTCGTTGGTATGGGATGCTTTTACAAAAAAAGAACTTCTGGACCAATGGTTGGCACCTAAACCCTGGACATCCAAAACGAAATACCAGGATTTCAAAGTTGGTGGGAAAAGATTTTATGCTATGGTAAGCCCCGAAGGACAGGAACGTTGGGCGATCCAGGAATATACTTCCATTACCCCGAAAACCAATTTTAAAATGTATAATGCTTTTGCAGACAAAGATGAAAACCCTGAACTACCAGGTTCTGAATGGGACCATACTTTTAGCGAACAAAACGGAATAACAAAAGTGAGCATTACTATTTATAATGAATCTCTTGAACGTATGGAAAGAGTGCTAGAAGGTTTTACACAAGGAATGAAAATGGCATTGAGCAACCTGGAAAACCTGTTGGCTACTTTATCGAAAAAATGATTTACGTTTTCAAAACATCTGTCAAATCTAAAATACAGGCAAAGAAATTTAAACCGCATATTGGCAAAATATTGCCAAAAGCAAAATGGAACCTTGACCTTGAAGACTGCGAGGCATCTTATGAGGAGCTACTTTATCAAAAAAGAGATTCCTCGCTGCGCTCGGAATTAACAAGTATCAAAGGGGTTCGGAATTGACAAGTGTCAAGGGGTTT